>NZ_JAHWCO010000548.1:0-6756 GCF_020054415.1 Candidatus Symbiopectobacterium sp.
CGCGCTGCTTGAGGGCCTTGTTATAAGAGGGCCAGTTGGTGATTTTAAAATTTTGTTTTGCCATGGAGACCTGATTTTGAAACAACTGTGGTGATCTGCTCCGATGATTACCCAAAAGTTCTATTTATTCAACAAAGCCTTTTTAACCCTGTGTTGGTGGCAAAAATGTTGTTTTTCGCTTTTTTTGTTCTGTTGCCATACGGGAGTGTGACAAGGTCGTCACTTAACCTGATGATTCGTGTGTGTAATCTTGCAACGATGCGTGTTATGGTGATGGAGTAAGGTATGACTATGCCTCAGCGGCATACCCAAATCGGTTGACTCCAGCTTCCCATCTAAGGTAAAAAAAGCGGTTCGTGCTTCGGTTAAATTTGCAACAAAATGGCACTTGTTCCCCCTGTCCAAACCTTGTATGCATGGCGGTTTCTTTATCGGTGAATACATGTTAACAGCATAATATAACGAAGTTTTTTACTATAACGGTGTTATATGCAAGTTTTGATTATGCGTCATGGTGATGCAGTGCCTGACGCAGCCAGTGATGCGCTTCGTCCTCTCAGTGCGCGCGGTGTTGAAGAGTCGCTTCAGATGGCTTTCTGGCTACATGACCAGGGTGTGGCTGTTACGCGTGTTTTGGTGAGTCCTTATGTCCGCGCCCAGCAAACGCTGTCCACCTTGCGTGGTATCCTTTCCCTGCCTGATGAAGAAGATTGCCTGCCAGCGCTGACGCCGGGCGGCGATGCCGCCTTTATCAGTGATTATCTGCTGGCGTTGGCCGGTGAGGGGATCGAATCGGTATTGATCGTCTCGCACCTGCCCTTGGTCGGGTATCTGGTGGCGGAACTCAGCCCGCAAACCGGAGCGCCGATGTTTGCCACCTCGGCGGTGGCCTGCGTTACTCTCGATGCGCAGTCGGGGGCTGGTGTGTTCGATTGGCAAATCAGCCCGTCACAGTTGGCGCTTAAATCCTGATCTGAGCTTACGCCGTCGCAAATGTCAGGCGACAGCGCGCAAGCTGGGTGCATTAGCGCGACGGTTCAGTGCACACTTTTATCTGACCGTACGCCGCATCCAGTTCCACCAACACCAACAGTGCGGCGTCACCGCCGAACTCTTTGGGGGCCTGATGGAAAGCCAGTACATCCGGATGTTGTGCCAGCCAGAGTGGCGTTTGCTGTTTGAGAATATGCTTACCGTGGCCGTGCATCACACAGGCGCAGTAAACGTGTTCACGGCGACAGGCAGCGAGCAGTGCACCTAGCTCTTGCTTGGCTTGCAACTGGGTTAATCCGTGCAGATCGAGAAACAGATCTGGGGAATAGTCGCCGCGCCGCAGTTTTTTTAGCTCGTAATGGCTGCTGCAGGGGCGCACGTAACGCGTGGGGCCGTCGCTGTCCAGTTGAGGCTGATATTCGTCGGAAAAATAAAAGCTGGCATCCACTTGTTCCTGCAACGCCTTGCGCGGCAGCAGCTTCCCTTCTACCTGATTGCGCTGGGGACGGTGTACATAGGTATCCTGGCGCAGCGTTTTGGTGCCTGCCACGGAGGCGCGGAATAGCTGTGCGTCGCCATCATTCAACGCGTGTTTTTTACTCATTCGGTCACCCCGGTGTGTCTCTCACGGTCCTTATTACGTCGGCGTATCTGCTTCCCGATGGGGCGGCCTGGCGTTAGGGAATCAATTCATACGGCATTTTCCATAAATGACATGGGCCCCAGTGTAACCTGTAATAGTGCCTGCGCTACCTTTTTAATAGCAAACCCGAAATTGGCAAACAACAGAAGGGGAGAATCGATTGATAGGCAACGCAGAGGATTTCTGCGCGGGCGGGGCGATATCTGCTGATTTGTCGTTGGCTTCATGGCAAACTAAGCGGCATTTCCGGACAGGTGGGGTCTGTGGAGGACTAACTTGGATAAAATTTTCGTCGACGAGGCGGTCAAAGACCTGCATACTTTGCAAGACATGTTGCGCTGGGCGGTAAGCCGTTTTAACGCAGCCGAGCTCTATTATGGACATGGCACCGATAACCCGTGGGATGAAGCGCTGCAACTGGTGCTGCCCACCCTGTATTTGCCCCTTGATTTCCCTGTGGATATGTATGGCTCGCGTCTGACGGTATCGGAACGCCAGCGTGTGGTTGAGCGCGTTATTCGTCGCGTTAATGAACGTCTGCCAGTGGCTTACCTGACCAACAAGGCGTGGTTTTGCGGATTCGAGTTTTTTGTTGATGAGCGCGTGTTGGTGCCGCGTTCGCCAATCGGTGAGTTGATTTCACAGCAGTTCGCTGGATTGATCGTCGATGAGCCGCAGCATATTCTCGATCTTTGCACCGGCAGCGGTTGCATCGCGATTGCGTGTGCGTACGCTTTCCCCGATGCAGAAGTGGATGCTGTCGATCTCTCCAGCGATGCGTTGGCCGTCGCCGAGCAGAATATCCAGCAACACGGCCTGGAACAGCAGGTCACACCGATTCGTTCCGACTTGTTCCGCGCGCTGCCGCCGCTCGCGTATGACCTGATTGTCACCAATCCCCCGTATGTGGATGCGGAAGACATGGCGGATTTGCCACAGGAGTTTCGCCGCGAGCAGGAACTGGGCCTTGCGGCTGGCAATGACGGGCTGGATTTGGTACGCCGCATTTTGGCCTGCGCGCCAGATTACCTTAATGAGCAGGGTGTGCTGATCTGTGAAGTGGGCAACAGCATGGTGCATTTGATGGATCAGTATCCGAATGTTCCTTTTACCTGGCTGGAGTTCGAGCACGGTGGTGATGGCGTATTTATGCTGACAAAAGATCAACTGGTGGATTGCCACAGCCATTTTGCGGCGTATCGGCAATAAAAACACCGGCTATGCCGGGCTCACCCCGGCAATATAAATCATAATGCAGTACAGAATAGCGATGTTACACAGAAAGGAGCAGTGATGGCAGGCAACAGCATTGGCCAGTTCTTCCGCGTCACCACGTTCGGCGAATCCCACGGTATTGCGTTGGGATGTATCGTTGATGGCGTACCGCCGGGCATTCCGCTGACTGAAGCGGATCTGCAACGCGATTTGGATCGCCGTCGCCCCGGTACCTCGCGTTATACCACGCAGCGCCGCGAGCAGGATCAGGTGCGTATTTTATCTGGGGTGTTTGAAGGGGTCACCACGGGTACCAGCATTGGCCTGATCATAGAAAATACCGATCAGCGCTCTCAGGATTACAGTGCGATCAAAGACGTGTTCCGCCCTGGTCATGCCGATTATACCTACGAACAAAAATACGGCGTACGTGACTATCGCGGCGGCGGCCGCTCTTCGGCCCGTGAAACCGCAATGCGTGTGGCCGCTGGTGCCATTGCCAAAAAATACCTGCAAATGACACACGGTATTCAGGTACGTGGTTATCTGGCGCAAATGGGCGATGTCACCTGTGAATTGAAAGCGTGGGATATCATCGAGCAAAACCCGTTTTTCTGCCCCGATGCCGACAAGATCGATGCGCTGGATGAATTGATGCGTGCCCTGAAAAAAGAGGGTGACTCCATCGGCGCTAAAGTCAGCGTTGTCGCTGAATCGGTGCCCGCTGGTTTGGGTGAACCAGTGTTTGACCGTTTGGATGCCGACCTGGCCCACGCATTGATGAGTATCAACGCGGTAAAAGGCGTAGAAATCGGCGATGGATTTGCGGTTGTCACCAAACGCGGCAGCGAAAACCGTGATGAAATTACCCCGCAAGGGTTCCAGAGTAACCATGCGGGCGGTGTGCTGGGTGGCATTAGTAGCGGACAGGCGATTGTCGCGCATCTGGCGTTGAAACCCACCTCGAGCATCACGGTGCCAGGGAAAACCATCAACCGCCAGGGTGAAGCAACGGAAATGATCACCCGTGGACGTCACGATCCCTGCGTGGGGATTCGTGCTGTGCCGATTGCGGAGGCAATGATGGCGATTGTGTTGATGGATCATCTGTTGCGTCAGCGCGCCCAGTGTGCGGACGTCGTGAGTCAGGTTCCTCGTTGGTAAACTAAAAATGAAAAAAGGGTGGGTGGGGGTCATTGCCGTGCTGTTAAGCGCGGGCGTATGGGCAAAAAACCCGTGGCAAGAGATCGTGCATCCGGTGCCGGGTACGGCGCAGGCCATTGGTGCGTTCTCTAACGGTTGTATTGTCGGTGCGCAGCCGTTGCCGCTGGAATCCGTGAATTATCAGGTGACGCGTGTTGATCAACGCCGCTATTTCGGTCATCCGGATTTGCTGGCGTTTATCACGCGACTAAGCGCTAATGTGAAAAAGCAGACTGGCGGTATTGTGCTGGTGGGCGATATGGGAATGCCGGCTGGCGGTCGATTCAGCAGCGGCCATGCAAGTCACCAGTCCGGTCTGGATGCGGATATTTGGTTACAGATGCCGCTGCAGCGTTGGACGGCACAGCAACTCATGAAACCGCAGCCTGTCGATTTGGTTGCAGCCAATGGTCGTCAGGTCAACCCACGCTTGTGGCAGCCACAGGTGACGGCGTTGATCAAATTGGCCGCGCAGGATCAAGAGGTCACCCGCATCTTTGTCAACCCGGCCATCAAGAAACAGCTGTGTCAGGAAGCGGGACAGGACCGTGACTGGCTGCGCAAAGTGCGTCCTTGGTTTGCGCACAGGGCGCATATGCACGTGCGGTTACGCTGCCCGGCAGACAGCCTGGAATGTCAGGATCAGGACGCGCCACCCGCAGGTGATGGGTGCGGTGCCGAATTGAGCAGTTGGTTTACGCCACGCCATCCGACCCCTGAAGCGCCAGTGAAAACGCCACCTCCGCTACCGGCCTCGTGTCAGGCATTACTCGATAAACATCTGTTGGTGAACTAACTCATGGAATGGTTTTTAGTCAGCCCCGAAATGCTCGGGGTGTTGTTTGCTTTTGCAGCACTTGCCGGTTTTATCGATTCTATCGCTGGGGGAGGTGGGTTACTCAGTATTCCAATTCTGCTCTCTGCAGGACTAAGCCCAGCGCAGGCGCTGGCAACCAATAAACTGCAAGCGGTCGGTGGATCTTTTTCTGCCAGTCTCTATTTTGTCCGTCAGCGCGCCGTGAGGTTAAGTGAACAGAAGTTGCCCATCGCCTTGACCTTTTTAGGTTCAACGTTTGGTGCCTGGTTGATTCAGCAGATTCACGCGGATTTTTTGCGCCAGATCCTGCCAGTTCTGGTGATCGGTATCGGGCTCTATTTCCTGTTAATGCCGAAAATTGGCGATGAAGATCGCCAGAAACGTTTGTCGGGCCTTTCGTTTGCCTTTTTGGCGGGCGGGTGTATCGGGTTCTATGACGGTTTCTTTGGCCCCGGCGCTGGTTCTTTCTACGCGCTGGCGTTTGTCACGCTCAGCGGTTTTAGCCTGCCTAAAGCCACGGCGTATGCCAAGGTGCTCAATTTCACTTCCAATTTTGGTGGGTTGCTGTTCTTTATTCTGGGCGGTCAGGTGGTCTGGGGCGTTGGGCTGGTGATGCTGGTCGGGCAGGTGTTGGGGGCCCGTCTCGGTGCTCGCATGGTGCTCAATAAGGGGCAAAAGCTGATCCGTCCGATGCTGGTGATTGTGTCTGCCTGTATGAGCGTGAAGTTGATTTATGATAACCACGGCAGCGATATTGCCCAATGGATAGGACACCTCTGGTCATGACCACCTCTAGTGTAATCACTACGCACGATTACCGCGATCTCATTACGTTGTTCGCACAGTGCTTTGAGCAGGACTATAACACTCGGCTGGTGAAAGGGGATGATGAGCCTATATATCTGCCTGCTGATGAACAGTTTTCCTATCATCGTATTGTGTTCGCGCACGGGTTTTATGCCAGTGCATTTCATGAAATTTCGCACTGGTGCATTGCCGGTGAGGTGCGACGCAAGCTGGTGGATTTTGGCTATTGGTACTGCCCGGATGGCCGCGATGTGGCAACGCAGGGGCAGTTCGAGCAGGTAGAAATCAAGCCACAGGCGTTTGACTGGCTGTTTTGCGTAGCTTCGGGCTTTCCCTTTAATGTCAGTTGCGACAATCTGGAAGGGAGTATTGAGCCGGATCGCATCGCATTTCAGCGCACCGTACATGCACAAGTGATGACCTATCTGGAGCAAGGTATTCCGGCGCTTCCATTGCGCTTTATTCGTGCATTACAATCGTTTTACAATACGCCGCCGTTGACGGCGGAGCAGTTCCCGTATCCCGCCGATCTCAACTGATGCGGATAAACGTTAATAGTGAGGATGTTAGATGATCGCAGAATGTGAAGCGCATATCCTTGCGCTGATTGATGATATGGTAGAGCATGCCAGCGATGATGAACTTTTTGCCGGTGGCTACCTGCGCGGTCATTTGACGCTGGCAGTGGCAGAGGCTGAAGAGCAGGGGGATACCTCGGTTCAGGAGCTCTATCAGCGCATTTGCGACAGCGTACAGCGAGCGATTAAAAATGGTGAGCTTTCGCCGCCGGATCAGATATTAGTCAATGGTATGTGGGATAATTTATTTCAGCGCGCCTCGCAGATCAATGGATAACGTACTCGCACTGACTCGGTAGATGACAAAAAGTATTATTTAACGCGTTATTGTTATTCCCGTGAAAGCGGAAATAATTCATTATACCCAATAAACCTCAAGATGCAGGTTTGAGCACCTGAAAATGATCGTGAATTCTGGACGTCAGCGAGTCCGCTATTTCTGGTAGCGTATTGGTGAAAAAATTGAATATTGCATCCCGAAAATCGCGCGTGTTTTCAAA
>NZ_JAHWCO010000424.1:0-5441 GCF_020054415.1 Candidatus Symbiopectobacterium sp.
CCACTTTTGCCATAACCGTGTTTTTTCACAGGAGATGTCTGTTCACAAAACGGGCATCTTACATCAACTTTAGCCACTGTATTCCACATCCAAAACCGGACATTTCACACTGCAATCAACATATTGAATACACGACCTAATCCCCAGTGTCACTATTGTCACGCCGATCGACAGCACGCTGACGGCCGCAATAGAAGGATCGAGCTGAAACTGTACCGTGTTCCAAATCCGCACCGACAGCGTTTGGCTGCCGTGATCGGAAAGAAACAGCGCAATAAGCAGTTCATCAAATGAACTGAGAAACGAGAAAATCGCTGCCGAGAACATACCCGGTGCCGCAAGCGGCAGCGTGATGCGTCGTAATACGTTGAAGTGGCTGGCCCCCAGGCTCATTGCCGCCTGCTCCAAACGATAATCCATGCCTTGCAGCGTCGAAGACAAAATAATGGTGGCAATCGGCAGCGCAATCAGGGCATGCCCGATAACAATACGGGTGAAGCTGTTAAACAGTGCCAACTCGGAAAAGAAGAAGAACAGCGTCAACG
This sequence comes from Candidatus Symbiopectobacterium sp., assembly GCF_020054415.1. Taxonomy (NCBI): domain Bacteria; kingdom Pseudomonadati; phylum Pseudomonadota; class Gammaproteobacteria; order Enterobacterales; family Enterobacteriaceae; genus Symbiopectobacterium; species Candidatus Symbiopectobacterium sp. The sequence goes on from NZ_JAHWCO010000424.1 coordinate 546, forward strand.
CCACAATCACGTTAGGCACAATCATCGGCAACACGATCAGCGCATACACCAGCGTTTTGCCGACAAAACGACAGCGCACCAGAGCCAGAGCGGCAAACAGCGCCAGTACCATGGCTAACAAGGTGGACATTAGCGCAATGGTAAACGACAGGCCGATAGCCTGTAGCCACTTCGAGTCCTGCAAAATCGCGCGCATCCACTTCAAAGAGAATCCTTGCGGTGGAAACGACAAATAGCTATTGGTACTGAATGCCAGAGGAAAGATCGTCGCAATCGGGACCAACAAAAGAGCGAGGGTCAACAGCGTGATCAGTAGCGGCAGCCAGCCGGGGCGGTTTCCGTTCATCCTTTCGCCTCAAAGAGTCGTTCCAATCCCACGACTCGAACATAGACCCAAAACAGCAATAAGGTGCACAGCAGCAGCAACGCAGACAGCGCCGACGCGAAGCCCCAGTTGAAATAGACTTCCAACTGATTTTCGATAACCATGGCGATCATGCTGTCGCGCGGGCTGCCCATCAGCGCCGGTGTCACGAAGAAGCCAATAGACAAAATAAACACCAGCAGGCTACCTGCGGCAACGCCAGGCAGCGACAGCGGCAAAAAGATGCGCCCAAAGGATCGAAGGCGCGAAGCACCAAGGCTATACGCGACCCGCAGCAATTGCGGATCGATGCCGCGCATCACGCTGTAAAGCGCCAGTACCATATAGGGCAGCAAGATGTAGGTCATACCGATTAACACGCCGAGCGGGGTATACATCAGTTTGAGCGGCGTATCGATAAGCCCCAACGAGCACAGCACCTGATTGACAAGCCCATTACTGCCCAACAGCACCATCCAGGCATAAGTGCGCACCAACACACTGGTAAAATGGGGGATAATGATGATGACAATCGCCATACCGGCTAATCGCGCAGGGAGTTTGCACAACACCCAGGCCACCGGATACCCCAACAGCAACGTCACCAGCGTGACGAGCAGCGAGGTGCGCAGCGTAATCCACAGCACTTGCAGCCAGACCGGCTCCTGTACAATGCGCGCAAAGTGTTTGCTGGTAAGACCGGGATCGAACAGGCTGTAACCGAGCATTTTCGCCAGCGGAATCAGCAAAAAAATCGTCAGGGCCAGCAGCGTTGGAGCCAGTAATAGCCAGGGTTTCCAGCGACTCAGACGCCTGTCATCACTCCCGCTCATCGCTGAGCCTCGGCGGGAATAAACCAGAGACTTTCCGTTGCCCACCCGATACGCACGCTGGCACCCGGCCGCAGCGTCCCCTCCAACGCCGAGTTCTGTAACTGTGCTAATAACGTCGCGCCATCACTCAGCACCAGCGTTAATTTAAGCGTATGCCCCAGATAGAGCATTTCAGCAATGGTGGCGCTAAGCGGCAAATGGTCTGATGTATCCCCCGGCAGGCCAATATGAATATGCTCAGGCCGCAGCACCGCCAAGACCGACTCCCCTACCCTTAGATGAGCAACGCCCTTACCGCACACCGTTTCACCGCTTGAAAGGCGCACGTCATAGCAGTGTTGCTGAATGGCGCTTATCTGACCGTCGATAAAGTTGGGTTGGCCAATAAATTCAGCCACCCAGCGATTCTTTGGTTTGGTATAGAGATCGTGCGGGGTATCAATTTGGGCAATCCGCCCCTGTTGCATCACAGCAATACGATCGGATAAGGTCAAGGCTTCTTCCTGATCGTGGGTGACGAACACCACCGTAGAGCCGGAAGTAACATGCAGCCGTTTTATTTCCAACTGCATATGTTCGCGCAGCTTTTTATCCAGAGCACCCAGCGGCTCGTCCATCAACAGTGCCACCGGGGAAAAGATCAACGCACGTGCCAGCGCAACGCGCTGCTGCTGCCCACCGGACAGCTCGCGCGGCAAACGATGCCCTTTATCATCAAGCTGGATCAACGCCAACGCATCCGCCACTTTCTGCTTGATGTCACGACGCGCCACGCCGCGCATTTCCAGCGGAAACGCCAGGTTATCCGCCACCGAGAGGTGCGGAAACAGCGTGTAGTGCTGAAACACCACGCCAAGGTCGCGTTTTGCAGGGGGCAAATGCGTAATATCCTGATCGTTAATCAGCACGCGTCCTTGGCTGGGTTTGGTAAAGCCCGCAACCATCATCAACGTGGTGGTTTTTCCTGAACCGCTGGCACCGAGCAACGTCACAAACTCGCCTGGCGCAATCGCCAAATCCAGATTATCGACGACAGCAGCCTGTTCGTAGCGCCGGGTCAGCCCCTCAAGGCGGAGTGCAGCTCCCGGCTGACGCCGGGAGCTGTGGTGTGTTGAATCCGTTTTCATTACCCCTGACCCAAGATCCATGGTTGCCAGATTTTTCCCACTTCCTCAATGTTATCTGTCCACCAGTGCGCATTTTGTACAAAGGAGCGCGAGTAATACTCAGGGTTGGAAGGCAGTTTCACCAAATCCTCTGGACGAACAAACTGGAAGGCTTTTTTATTGGTGGGACCATAGGCGATAAACTGGGTAATTTTCGCCTGAACCTCGGGCTGTAACGCAAAATCAATCAGCAACTGCGCATTTTCCGGGTTCGGCGAGCCTTTCAGCACGCTCCAATACTGCAACTGCTGTTTAATCTGGTTCCACTCAATGGCTAACGGCGCGCCCTGATCGATCAGCGCTTGTGCACGACCGTTCCACAAAGCCCCTAACACCGCTTCTTTGCGCTCCATCAATTGTACGGATAGCGCCCCAGTATCCCACCATTTCACGACATGGGGTTTGATTCGGCTCAGAGAAGCAAACGCACGCTTGATATCAATCGGGTAGATGTCTTTCATGTCTACGCCATCGGCAAGCAAGGCAAATTCCAGCTCAGTAGAACTGGTGCGCAGATCCGTTAAGGTACGCGGACCGGGGAAACGTTTCGCATCCCAAAATTCTGCCCAGGTACGCGGATGGTTGCCATCACGGAAGACATCCGTGTTGTAAACCATCACAGTCGAGAAGAACAGGTTACCGACCATATTGGGACGGCGTACTTCGGGGAAGATATCGTCGGGATTGGTAAACTTCATGCCCGCGTAGTTGATTGGCATCAACGCGCCGACAGCATTGATGTTGGTTTGTGTGACATCGCCGATATCCAGCACATCAAGCGTCACACGTCCTGCTTTGATCACTGCCATGATCTGCGCAGCCGTAGAAGGCTGAATGATCACTTTAATGCCGGTCAATTCCGTAAAAGGTTTATAGACCGCATTTTCCAGCGCTTCCTGATAGCTTCCACCAATCCCGCGCACAATCACTTCTTTGCTGGGTGCGGAAAAAACCGCAGGTGAGAAGGCACCGAGCAGAGCCCCTGCACCAATAATCGATGTTTGTTTTATTAAGCGACGACGATCGGCATTAACCCCCTCATCAACGCTGGACGGCATGAAACCCTGTTGCTTTTCGTTTCCTTTGTTCATATGTTTTCCTTTGAGAAACAAACGGTAAGAAACTACTTTTCTCTGATGTCAGCAAAACAAGACACGGTTTAATCAAAACGAGGATTAAACAAAAAATGGTGTTCCAGCAACACATTGATTAGTCAAATAATGAAACGAAGGCGCGAAGGTATTTCTTTATCATGTTACAGCGGTGGCAATAACCACCGCTGTTTTACTGCCTATTATTTTTACTGCTTTATAATTATATCTATTTATTATTGTTAAATAATTCCCTGGTGTTGGTAGTTTTCCAATGACCCAGAAGACGCCAAGCATCATCGGAAAGTTTTAAATTCGCTTTGATTTTCTCCTCATCTTTCGTGATTACCTGCGCCATCAACCAATCGGCGACGATCATCGGACTCACTTTCGACCACCATGCCACTGCGGATGAACTGCGCACGATATACAACATTTCATCAGCTTCATTGGCTAAAGGAGAGCTGGATCGGTCTGTCATCGCGACGACATAGGCTCCCCGTTGCCGTGCAAGGCTCATCAAATCAATGGTATAGGGGATGTAACGCTCCCACCCGATACCAATAAACACATCCTGCTCATTCACTTGCAATATACGGTCTGCCACATCACCGTGACCGATATTGAACACCTCGGTGTTGCCGAGAAAATGATTCAATTGCATCACCATATAGGAAACCATGGAAAACGACGTTCCGTTACCACTCACCCAAATACGCCTTGCGGCAGCGATACGCTCAGCGACTGCTGAAACAATACGGTCTTCATTCAGTTCTGCCGTGGCTTTCAAGAGCTGGCTGGCATTGGCAAACACGCTCTCTTTTAATTCTGTCTCACTGTGCAACGCAGGTTCGCGATGCAAGATGCCGCTGGCGCCAGTGCGCTCGATCAAAGCATCTCCCAATGATTCTTTCATGTGGGCGTAGCCCTCATACCCCACTGCACGTGAAAAGCGCACAATGGCGGCATCACTGATGTTCATCACAGCGGCCAACTGGCGGGCCGTCATGAATGCTACGCGATCTTTGTTGCGTTCGATGTAGCGTGCAATCATCTGCTGTGACGGTGTCAAGCGCGAAAAACGTTCCCTCAATAAAGCGGTGAACTCCATACTGCCCCCTTTAAGAATCAGTTGCTAAATTTAAAATAAAAAATGTAGTAATTGCAACACTGCATCTTATTTTTTCTTATTAACGCATAAAAAATAAGTAGCAGGCTATTAATAACCAATTCATGAAAGAATGGTTGTATTTGCTTCAGAAATAAAATATTTTAGGCCAATTTGCAGATAACCGCTTGCCAAGGCTTTGTTGAATAAATAGAACTTTTGGGTAATCATCGGAGCAGATCACCACAGTTGTTTCAAAATCAGGTCTCCATGGCAAAACAAAATTTTAAAATCACCAACTGGCCCTCTTATAACAAGGCCCTCAAGCAGCGCG
>NZ_JAHWCO010000412.1:0-2248 GCF_020054415.1 Candidatus Symbiopectobacterium sp.
CCGCGCTGCTTGAGGGCCTTGTTATAAGAGGGCCAGTTGGTGATTTTAAAATTTTGTTTTGCCATGGAGACCTGATTTTGAAACAACTGTGGTGATCTGCTCCGATGATTACCCAAAAGTTCTATTTATTCAACAAAGCCTGCGAAAGACTAAAACCCGTACCTCCAGAGCCTTCCTGGACGCCACCGGCGTTAACCTGCTGTTGAACGAGGCACGGATGGATGAACGCCGGGGGTGTGCCGACGTGTTCGCCGCTCGCCTGGAAAGGCTGGCTCTGCATATCACCGGTAACAGACTGGGCAGTATTGATGCTGCCGAACTGCTGCGAGATGTCGCACAGCGTATCCAGAACAACGCGCAGGAGAGCCGCTGATGCCCGATGCAATGGATGTTATCCAGTGGCACGAGGAAGAAGCGCGTCATCGCCATATTTTCCGCGCGTTATCCAGACACAGTGCGGTTTCGCGGGTGCGCTGTGTCCGGTGTGATGCACGCATCCCGCCAGCCCGCCGCCGTGCGGTTCAGGGCGTGCAGTACTGCGTGACCTGCCAGGAAACCAATGAGCGTAAACACAGACACGACAGCAGGAGGAAAGCATGAAACCGATCTTGAAATGGGCAGGCTGAAAGTCTCGTCTGATGCCACGCTTAAGGCCTTTGCTGTCAACGGCGGATTGTCTGGTTGAGCCGTTTGTGGGTGGCGCATCGGTCTTTCTCAATACCGATCACCGCCGCTATGTGCTGGCCGATATCAATCCCGACCTGATTAACTTCTACCAGGCGGTGATGGATGCACCTGAAAGCGTTATACGGGCCGCGCTACCCCTGTTCAGACACAACAATAACCACGAAGACTATTACCGCTCGCGTGCCGACTTCAACCAGTGGCGAGTGTTCGTGGGGATTGAGCGTGCTGCCGTGTTCCTGTACTTGAATCGCAATGGCTACAACGGCCTGTGCCGCTACAACCTGTGTGACAAATTTAATGTCCCGTATGGTCGTTACAAAAAGCCGTATTTCCCTGAAACGGAAATCCACCTGTTCGCCGAAAAGGCGCGCGATACCCATACCCGGTTTGTCTGCCTGCCCTTTGAGGAAACATTGGCGTTTCATGTAGATGAACACTGCGTTGTTTATGCCGATCCGCCTTATTTCCCGCATGAGGACAGAACCGGCTTCGCAGGATATTACATTAAGCCGTTTCAGGACGACGCGCATCAGGCACTGGCTGATGCGCTGATGGAAGTCAACCGGCGGCGGGGTGCGCCCGTTGTGCTCTCTGGCACCCCTAGGACGCATGCCGCTTATCGGGGCTTTACGTTTCACTACACGCACACCCATTACAGCGTCGCCAGCAAGGGGGTCGGCCGGGGTAACGCTGGGGAAATCATTGCCACCTTATCTGCCCGAGCGTGTAGCGCTTCACCCCTAGCGGCTACGGCTGCCTGACAGGTCTTTTGATAGGAGAGAGGTTGATGAACGTGAAAAATCCCTTGTTTTTGCCCGCCACCCGGCGCTATGCTAGCACGACATCGACAAAAGTAGATGTTGGGTTTAGCAGCACGGAAACAAGAGCGGACGACCGCTATTTCTCTTTGCGGTTTTTTTACGTCCGTCAATACCACAGTTGCGCCCAGATTATGGTGGGGCGTAACGGGGGAGCGCATGCGCTCGCCGGGTTCTCTTGTGCCGGTCTGCTAACCCTGTTACGTCTCACCACCCTGTTTAGCAGCGGGGTGGTGAGGTTGCAAAACCTTACAAGAGAGGCCGCCGCTATGGTTGCTACCCCCCCCCGTGCTTTACCTGAAACCCCGTCCCTTGACTGTTACCGCAGGCTGCACCGCGCGCGTGAAACCACCCGCTGGCTCTTTCTCGATCTGCATACCCGTCCCCCTAATGGACTGAATCAATATTACCTGCCGTTTGTTTTTTCCTAGCTAGCCGATGACCTTGGCGCCATTCATCAAGAGCTGAGCGCGCGTGGCCTGTTTGCGGCCTTTGAGTCACCGCGGGAGGGCGGCGATGACCAGTAATAATCCTGCTGCACTCACGTTTACCCACGCGCGGGGGCCTAACCGTGGAACGATAAGCCCTTACTGCCGATCGATCGCGGTATCCCGACCCATGAGGAGATGCACCGCGCCGCACGCCGTCAGGAAGACTATCTTCAGGCGAAAAAGTAGGTCTATAGCCAGTTGGAAAGCGTCAGCGCCAGCCTTTACTGGCGCTTCGACCAGCGCGAAAAACAA
>NZ_JAHWCO010000732.1:0-1469 GCF_020054415.1 Candidatus Symbiopectobacterium sp.
CCGCGCTGCTTGAGGGCCTTGTTATAAGAGGGCCAGTTGGTGATTTTAAAATTTTGTTTTGCCATGGAGACCTGATTTTGAAACAACTGTGGTGATCTGCTCCGATGATTACCCAAAAGTTCTATTTATTCAACAAAGCCTCTTGTATTACTGCAACCTTGACCCATGGCGAACAATTCACCAACAAAGTCTCCTTTCTCCGTGTTCTTAACCAAGCTAACTTAAAAGACGGTGATAAAGAGCGCATATGGCACTCCTTGCAGCAAATCACATTGAAGCGTCATTAACGTGAGATATTTTATTTTTCACTGAGGCGGTGTGAAAAATACGGCGTTGGCCATTACCAGGCTTAAAGGGGAACACACTGCTGCCGATTCACTTTATTGGCGCATCCGTATCAGGTTTGTTAGCATAGCGTGGCTATCATGGCGAACCGAGTACTGGATATCATGGCACCAAGACGCGATTGGCTTTTACAACAAATGGGGATTACGCAGTGGACGTTACGCCGCCCCACGGTGTTGCAGGGCGAGATTGCCGTAACACTGCCCGCACAAACGCGTCTGGTGATTGTTGCCGCTTCGCTCCCCACCGCCCATGACTCTCTGATTGGCGATGTGCTGCACAGTTTGTCACTGCGCCCCGAACAAGTGTACCCGCTCACACCGGAACAGACTGCCATGCTGCCCACCTCGACGCATTGCCATAGCTGGTGTCTGGGGGTTGATGTGCCACCCGCCTGGACGGGGGTGCAATTGAGTAGCCCGGCGCTGGACGCGCTTTACGCCAACCCCAGTGCCAAACGCGCCCTGTGGCAACAAATCAGTGAACATCTTCCCTTGCTGGCAGCCTCAGAGGCCCATTAATTCAGGTTGTTTATCATGCACGTTATTTCTCCCCTCACGTCCCACGATTTGCCTGCCGCCTTTGCCATCGAAAAGGCAAGCCACGCTTTTCCGTGGACGGAAATCACCTTTAACAGTAATCAGGGCGAACGCTACCTGAACCTGAAATTGACACGCAACGATACGCTGGTGGCGTTTGCCATTACCCAGGTGGTACTGGATGAAGCGACGTTGTTCAATATTGCCGTTCACCCGACACACCAACGGCAAGGCCACGGTCGGCATCTGCTGGAACAACTGATTGAAACGCTGGAGGCACGCGGCATTACCACGCTGTGGCTGGAGGTTCGTGCATCCAACGCCAACGCCATCGCGCTGTATGAGCAATTGGGGTTTAACGAAGTATCGCTGCGGCGTAACTATTACCCGGCAGCCAACGGGCGCGAAGATGCGGTGATCATGGCATTGCCGCTGTAAACCATAAGGTGTACTAGCTCAGACCTGATCTGACAGTTACCGATTATTTATACAGGTGTCTGTCAGATTACATCTGGTTCAGATTCTTTTCTGCCCAGATCCGTTTTCCATCGAGTAAAGTGGCCATCGGCGTACGCCCGCAGCACA
>NZ_JAHWCO010000100.1:0-1700 GCF_020054415.1 Candidatus Symbiopectobacterium sp.
CGTAACCGATTGCAACGGCTCAATCGCAAGACGCTCGGATATTCAAAATCATCCGAAATGCACGATAGGATCATCGGTACTTACATCGAACGCGAGTACTACGTTTGATGCTACATCAACTCATTGAATACACGACCCATACGCCGGAGTTTCGCGATGAAGCTCTGAAATTGGCAGAGCGCATTGGCGTCGCTGCCGCTGCTCGCGAACTCAATCTTTATGAATCACAGCGTTATGCATGGCGCAGTAAACAACAGCAGAAAATGACATCTTCAGAGCGCGAAAGCGAATTCGCTGCTGAAAATGCCCGTCTTAAGCGGCAACTGACGGAGCAGACTGAGGAACTGGCAATTATCCAAAAGGCCGCGACATACTTCGCGAAGCGCCTGAAATAAAGTATGTATTCATCGAAAAATCAGGCTGAGTTCAGCATCAAAGCCATGTTTAGTGTGCTTAGGGTTGCCCGCAGCGGCTGGTATGTCTGGCGTCTGCGTCGTCATCAGTTGAACCACCGACAGCAGTTCCGGCTGGCCTGTGATGAGGCTGTCCGTCAGGCATTCACTGACGCCAGACTGCGGTATGGTGCACCACGTCTTGGGGATGAGTTGCCGGAATATAATGTTAATACCATCGCAGCCAGCCTGCGTCGTCAGGGGCTGCGGGCGAAAGCCTCCCGAAAGTTCAGCCCTGTCAGATACCGGGCACATGGTCTGCCGGTATCAGATAATCTGCTGAAACAGGACTTCAGCGCCAGCGGCCTGAATCAGAAGTGGGCGGGAGACATAACGTAACTTCGCACGGGTTAGGGCTGGCTGTACCTTGCGGTAGTCATCGACCTGTGGTCCCGTGCGGTTATCGGCTGGTCAATGTCATCACGGATGACGGAACAGCTTGCCTGCGACGCGCTGCAGATGGCGCTGTGGCGGCGAAAACGTCTGGAAAATGTAATTGTTAACACAGACCGCGGTGGTCAGTACTGTTCAGCGGATTATCAGGCCCTGCTGACGCGGAATAATCTGCGTGGTAGCATGAGTGAAAAGGGTTGCTGCTATGACAATGCCTGTGTGGAAAGCTTTTTCCACTCTCTGAAGGTTGAATGTATCCACGGAGAACGTTTTGTCAGTCGGGAAATAATGCGGACAATGGTGTTTAATTATATTGAGTGCGATTACAATAGCTGGCGTCGCCACAGTGCCTGCGGCGGACTCAGCACGGGACAGTTTGAAAACCAGAACATCGCTTAGGACTGTGTCTACATTACGTGGGTAGAGCCTGTACACGAGATTGTGTAATTGCCTGATTTTGATGTTGGATGAGCCTGTTTAAGATTTTGTGTAAATGCCTTTCCTCAGAAGTGACCGTCAAGGCGGTCACCAAACTCGATAATAAAGCGACTCATTTGTATTAGTCGCGACTAGATCTGACACTGGACCTTGAAAGGTTGAGAGTTACCGGTTTTGATATGTGTGTCTAATCCTTAAACAAAACGCGAGGTAACTCTCATGCTTCATACTAACAATCCCATTATCAAACACAAAGCCAGCCTGCTCAATCTCGCCGAAGAACTCGGTAACGTATCAAAAGCCTGCAAGATCATGGGCGTGTCACGCGATACATTTTACCGTTATCAGGAACTGGCTGCTGAAGGCGGCATTGATGCGCTGGTTAACCAGAACCGTCGGGTTCCGAACCTGAAGAAC
>NZ_JAHWCO010000479.1:0-10173 GCF_020054415.1 Candidatus Symbiopectobacterium sp.
CATGTGTTAGGCCTGCCGCCAGCGTTCAATCTGAGCCATGATCAAACTCTTCAATTTAAAGTTTGATTTGCTTCTACTCGAGAAGCGATGCTCAAAGAATTATTACTGTTAGTTCGTAATGAATTAATTGATGTTCACTCTTCAAGACTTTTATTTTTTTAAGCCCTGAGGCTTTACGATAAAGTCCTGTGAGTGCCCACACAGATTGTCTGATTAATTGTTAAAGAGCGTTGCGACGCGGCTTGCAGCCTGCTGTCGCGAGGTGGCGTATACTACGCTTTCCTCTTTAGGAGTCAACGATTATTTTCATTTGAAAGTGAATTGTTTTTCTCTTGCTGACTTCGCCTTGAATCGCTTCGTGTCGTGTCAACGGAGGCGCATTGTAGGGATCCCAATAATTTACACAACCCCTTTTTTGTATCTTTTTTTCTGTTCGCGCGTTTTTTACACCCTTCGTTGAGATCCTGCGCAACCCGCGCTATTTTCAACCTACTTTTGCTGCTTCTGGCAGCAGCAGGACCACAATTAGGGTAAATTACTCTTTTCGAATGTATTGAGAGGTAAATATGGGCTCCCACGCATTGCGTTCTTATAAGGATGCGTTCCCCACTGTCGGGGAAAACGTGATGATCGATCCATCCAGCGTTGTGATCGGCAACACGACGCTTGGTGATGATGTCAGCATCTGGCCATTAGTCACGATCCGTGGCGACGTACATGAAATCCACATCGGCGCACGCACCAATATCCAGGATGGCAGCGTATTGCACGTAACCCACCGCTCAGCGAGCAACCCGCAGGGTAATCCGTTGATCATTGGTGAAGAGGTCACCGTAGGTCACAAAGCCATGCTACACGGCTGCACCATCGGCAACCGCGTATTGGTCGGTATGGGATCGATCCTGCTTGATGGCGTTATCGTAGAAGATGACGTGATGATTGGAGCGGGCAGTCTGGTACCCCTTGGTAAGCGCTTGCAGAGTGGTTATCTCTATCTTGGCAGCCCAGTGAAACAAATCCGCCCACTGACAGCAGAAGAGATCGAGGGTTTGCGCTACTCCGCCAATAACTACGCCACGTGGAAGAACGACTATCTGACTCAGGACAGCGAGTAATATCCCTCGGTGTCATCCTGTTCATTGAGCACCTGAGCTTCGAAAAGATCTTCGATATCCCAGCGGTGCTCTCTGAACAACGCCAGCCAGCTATCCGCATCCGTTCCCCCAAAACGCATCTGAAGTTGCGCGGCACTGATACGGCATTCACGCTGAAAACCACCGATCAATACAGGGAAGTAGATCATACGATCCTCTTCGCTCCACGCTTCGCGATCGGGGAACTGGATCGCCTGATTCATGCGTTAAGTGCTTTTTTCATCTGTTCGATCACCGGAGTGGTATCTGGCATCACGCAGTGCCAGAGGAAGAACGCGTGTGCCGCCTGATTGATCAACATACCAAAACCATCTGCCAACTGTGATGCCCCCTGCTGCTGGCACCACAATAAAAACGGTGTCAGGCTGGCCTGATAGAACATGTCATAACAGCGCGTAGAGGCCGTGATCAACGAGGCAGTCAGGTCGGGAATATCGCCGGCGATCCCTGACGAGGTGGCGTTGATGATCAGATCGAAGTTTTCGCCTTCCAGTCCATCCAGTGGCAACGCGTCAATCGGCCCCACTGGCTGAAACAGTGTCGCGAGCGCTTCCGCCTTGGCAAACGTCCGATTGGTCACCACCAGCGAACACCCATGGCTTAATAACGGCTGAATAACGCCTCGGCTGGCGCCACCCGCACCGATTAACAGCACCCGATGCTGCGGTGTCACCAGCGCAAGACGCTGCAAATCGCTCAGCAGCCCAATACCGTCGGTATTATCCCCCAACAGCCGACCGTCTTCGAGCCGTTTCACGGTATTGACCGCTCCCGCTAACGAGGCGCGTTGGCTCAGTTCATCGACTTCCTGATAGGCACGCTCCTTGAAAGGCATGGTGATATTCGCCCCCAACGCCCCTGCCTGAAAAAAATCACGCAGCGTTTGTTCAAAGCTGTCCAGCGGTGCCAATAGGCGTTCATACGTCAAGGGGACGCCGGTTTGCTCAGAAAACAGCGCATGTATCTGTGGCGATTCGCTGTGCGCAATAGGATGACCAAAAACCGCGAATGACGTTACTTCAGACACCGTTATCTCCACTTTTTAACCTTGTCGTATCAGGTTGCCCGTCAAGACATCCCGAATTTCAGACGGATTCTGCCGCCCGGATGTTTCTCCGTGCAGAACAGGAAAGGCCTCACCAAACTGGGTTAGAACCTCTTGTGCCGTGCGGCACGGCGGCAGTCCGGTCAGATTAGCGCTGGTTGACACGATTGGCTTGCCAAACGCCAGGCAGAGCTCACGTACTAGAGGATGTGCACTGACGCGCACCGCCAACGATGAGAATTGCTCGGTCAACCAACGTGGCGTACTCGACCTAGCGGGCATCACCCACGTTACCGGCCCCGGCCAGGAGGCAAACATCACCGCCTTTTGCTCAGCGCTGAGCTGGCTGTCATCAATATAAGGGGTGAGCTGTTGATAATCAGCCGCGATCAGGATAAGCCCCTTTTCGACAGGCCGTTGTTTCAAGGCCAGCAGTTGCATCACTGCGGCTTCGCTGTCAGGATCGCACCCCAAGCCGAAAACCGCTTCGGTAGGATAGGCGATGACATTCTGCTTTCTCAGTTCCTGAATGACAGAAACCGATTGTTCATTCACTACATTACTCATTGGTATCAATTTCTGCCGTTACCGGCTTTCCACAGGCTTTACTGGCACAAAAACGTTTGACGCTCTGCGCCGTTTTCTTTTCGAACAATAGCGGATAGTGGCAGGTTGGACACGTTCCCGCCACCGGTTTATGGTTGAGCGCAAATTGGCACTCCGGGTAACGCTCACAGGCGTGGAACACTTTGCCAAAGCGCGAGTTACGTTGCAGCAGTTTACCTTTGCCATATTGTGGACAGGTTAATGCGGTTTCATCGGGACGGTCTATGACCTCGGTATGGTCACACGCCGGGTAGTTGCTACAGCCAATAAACATGCCATAATGCCCCTGCCGCAACACCAGCATCCCCTGGCATCCCCTGACAGTGCGGGCAGAGTTGCCCAGACAGCTCCTTCACAATATGACCATCCGCATTGGCTTTCAGCGGACGAACGAATTCACACTACGGATAGCGCGAGCAGCCCAAAAAAGGGCAGCGGCGGCTGGAGCGAATCACCAGCGGCGCGCCGCACTCAGGGCAGCACTCCGCCTTTTTATCCGTTATAAGCGCAGGGATTACCATGGTTTATTCTGACTTGTCGGTTTAATGCAAATAATCATCATCTGCTTCAAACAGCAGGTCTTCCATTTGCTGGTAGGCGTTTTCACATCCTGGTAGATTGAACAACACCATGAGGATCACCCATTTAAGATCGTCCAGATCGAACGATAAGGTATCCAGCGCCATCACACGATCGATCACCATCTCACGCGTTTCAAGATTCAACACGTTGATTTGCTCCAGGAACAACAAAAAGCCCCGGCACTCGGTGTCGAAGCGCTGCTCCTCTTCCTGCGTATAAATGCGCAGTGCATGGGGGTCGCTTGCCAAGGCAAAAGGCACTTCTTTGCCTTCCTGCAAATCCGCCAGGCGCTCCAGCCAGTTCAATGCGCTATAGATATCAGCACGATCGAACCCCGCCCGCGTGAGGTCATCAGTTAACGCATCCTGATCAACGCGTAGTTCCGTTTCGTTGTGGATGTAAGTTTCAAACAAGTACATGAGTACGTCGAACATGGCCAGCCCTCCTCAATCGGACATAGCCGCCGGGTACTGCTTCTATCCATCCTGCTAACTCCAGATCCAGCAACTTACCTACTACCTCTGGCACAGGTTGGCCCGCACATTCAGCGACAACATCAACAGGTGTAACCTCATATCCTACGTTAGCCAACACGTCGGCAAATGGCAATTCCACATCGGCGTCCAGAGCATAAATAGTTTCATTTTCGCCAAGGGGCAGCCACGATAACCCACTGCCCAACTGTTCAATGATGTCTTTGGGACAGGTAACCAGATAAGCGCCCTGCTGGATGAGCTAATGCGTACCTTGTGTCATTGGGTTATCCAGCGCGCCCGGTAGCGCGAAGAGATCGCGATTCTGCTCCAACGAACAGCGCGCGGTGACTAAAGATCCGCTGCGCATGAAAGCCTCGACAATCAGCACGCAGAGGCTAATCCCACTGATGATACGATTACGGCGGGGAAAGTTGATTGCCCTCGGGGGGCTCATTCAGGGGAAATTCAGAGACAACCGCACCGCCTTGCTCCACCAACCGCTCTGCCAATGCGCGATGGCGGCGGGGATACGTCTGCTGCAATCCATTACCCAGCACCGCTACGCTTTTCCCGCCTGCATCAAGCGCCGCCAGATGCGCCACGCCATCGATGCATAATGCCAAACCGCTGGTGATAACAAAACCATTCAACGCCAGTTCCTGCGCAAAATAGTGTCCCCACTGCACGCCATACGTAGAAGGGTGACGGCTGCCGACCATAGCAAGTTGAGGGGCACAGAGGAGCTGAGGGTTACCACGCACAAACAGTGCCTGGGGAGAAGCAGGTATCTGCCGCAATAATGGGGGGTAACGCGAGTCTGCGTACGTAAGCAGATGGTGAGTCGGTTCCTCCAGCCAGCGTAATACCGTTTCACACTCACTTTCATCCTGCGTGAGAAATTGCGCGACCTGCTCTTCCGACAAGGCCTGCGCGGACAGTACCTCGGCAGTCACCTCTGCCAGCGGACGCAATTGCTCCACCAATTGCACCGTTTTCACCGCGTTGAGGAGTCGCACGTTCATTAACCGCAGCCACATCTCCACGTCCTGCATGCGTTCATCCTTGTGCCATTGCGCTTTACAGGGCAAATGCTGTCAATCAGAACCGGAAATGTCTAGAATAGATCCAGATACGCTTTCATCAACCGGATAAAGATCGAAATCAACTATGTCAGTTTTGCAGGTATTACATTTTCCAGACGAGCGGCTTCGCACTATCGCGAAACCTGTCGCAGAGGTTAATGCAGAAATTCAGCGCATCGTCGATGATATGTTCGACACCATGTACGAAGAAGAAGGCATCGGCCTTGCTGCGAGTCAGGTGGACGTGCATCAGAGCATTATCGTGATTGACGTTTCCGAAGAACGCGATCAGCGTTTGGTGTTGATCAACCCAGAGCTGCTGGAAAAAGACGGCGATACCGGTATTGAAGAGGGTTGTCTGTCCATTCCTGAAACCCGTGCGCTGGTGCCGCGCGCTGAGCGCGTGAAGGTTAAAGCGCTGGACCGGGAAGGTAACCCCTTTGAGCTGGAAGCTGATGGCCTGTTGGCAATCTGTATCCAACACGAAATGGACCATCTGGTTGGCAAGCTGTTTATTGATTATCTCTCGCAGTTAAAACGCCAGAGAATTCGCCAAAAGCTGGAAAAAATGGCCCGACTAAACGGTCGTCCATAATCTTATCACTACCGCAGGAAACGCCGTGTCCGAAAGCCCCCTACGCATTATTTTCGCGGGTACACCTGACTTTGCAGCGCGCCACCTTGATGCGCTGCTGGCTTCACCGCATCAGGTGGTGGGTGTTTTTACCCAACCCGATCGTCCTGCAGGGCGAGGCAACAAACTGACGCCCAGCCCTGTCAAAGTGTTGGCTGAACAGCACGGCGTCCCGGTGTTGCAGCCCAAATCGCTGCGCACAGCAGAAAATCAGCAACTGGTCGCTGATTTACAGGCGGATATCATGGTGGTCGTGGCCTACGGCTTGATCCTGCCGCAGGCGGTGTTAGATATGCAGCGCCTGGGCTGTATCAATGTGCACGGCTCGCTGCTACCGCGCTGGCGCGGTGCGGCACCGATACAACGCTCGCTTTGGGCCGGAGACGCTGAAACCGGTGTAACCATCATGCAAATGGATGCAGGGTTGGATACCGGAGCCATGCTGCATAAGCTGTCATGCCCGATAACGCCGCAAGACACCAGCGCCTCATTGTACGATCGCCTGGCAGAACTGGGCCCGCTGGGGTTGCTGACGACGCTGGCATCACTGGCGCAGGGAACGGCTGTCGCGGAAAAACAAGATGACAGTCTGGCGAATTACGCTGAAAAACTGAGCAAAGAAGAGGCTAAGCTTGATTGGTCACTCAGTGCCGAGCAATTGGAACGCTGCATTCGTGCCTTCAATCCCTGGCCTGTCAGCTATATCACCATTGACGAACAGCCAGTTAAAGTGTGGAAAGCCAGCGCATTGGACACTAACCATAGCGCACAACCCGGCACGATCATCAGTGCAGACAAGCAAGGTATACAGGTCGCCACCGCGCAAGGCGTACTGAACCTGCTGCAACTGCAACCTGCGGGCAAAAAACCGATGTCGGTGCAGGATCTGCTCAATTCGCGTCGCGAATGGTTCACTCCAGGCAACGTACTGGCATAATACACTCATCCACTAAAAGGCATAGCGTCTGCTGTTACGGCAGGCGCGTTACCGTTTCAGACAATCACTATCCATGAAAACAACATACAATCTGCGCGCCATCGCCGCGAACGTTATCGGCCAGGTGCTCGATAAAGGCCAGTCGCTAAGTACACTACTGCCACAGTATCAGCGTGATATCTCAGAAAAGGATCGTGCCCTGTTGCAAGAGCTGTGCTTCGGCGTATTACGCGTGTTGCCACAGTTAGAGTGGATAATTCAGCAGTTGATGGCAAAAACGCTGACCGGGAAGCAGCGCACGTTGCACAACCTGATCATGGTGGGCATCTATCAACTCGCTCACACGCGCATCCCGGCCCATGCCGCGCTGTCTGAAACGGTTAACGGTGCTGTTGCACTCAAGCGCCCACAGCTCAAAGGGTTGATTAACGGCGTACTGCGCCAATTCCAACGCCAGCAGGCCGAGCTGGATGAACGCGCGGCTAACCATGCGTCGCGCTTCGCTCACCCCGAGTGGCTGTTAGCACGCCTCAAGAAAGCCTATCCGCAGCAGTGGCAGCAGATTGTTGAGGCCAACAACCAGCGTCCCCCGATGTGGTTGCGCGTCAACCGTTTGCACCACACACGGGAACACTATTTAGCACTGCTAACTGAAGCCGGTATCGCCGCTCAGCCACATCCTGAACAGGACGAAGCCATCATGCTGAACGAGCCTTGTGCCGTAAGCCTGCTACCCGGCTTCGCGCAAGGCTGGGTTACCGTGCAGGATGTCTCTGTACAAGGTTGCGTGCGCTGGTTAGCGCCGCAGGACAATGAACATATTCTCGATCTGTGTGCTGCACCGGGTGGGAAAACCACCCATATTCTAGAAGCAGCGCCTCACGCTAAGGTATTGGCGGTCGATGTGGACCCACAGCGGCTCACTCGTGTAAAAGAGAATCTGCAACGCCTTAATCTTCACGCAGACGTGAGGCAAGGCGATGGGCGCGAACCTGCGGCCTGGTGTGGTGAGCAACAGTTCGATCGTATTCTGCTCGATGCCCCCTGCTCCGCCACCGGCGTGATTCGCCGTCATCCTGATATCAAGTGGCTGCGGCGCGACAGCGACATCGCCGAACTGGCACTGTTGCAGCAGGAGATTCTGGAGGCTATCTGGCCACGGCTGAAAGCAGGCGGCACGTTAGTTTATGCCACCTGCTCGATCTTACCGGAAGAGAATCAGCAGCAAATGCGGGCCTTTCTGACACGCCATGCGGATGCCGAACTGGTGGAAACGGTCGATGCACAACACCCCGGTTTGCAAAAGTTACCGGCTGCAGAGGACGGCGATGGGTTCTTTTATGCTAAGTTGGTTAAGAGCATTGGCTGATAGCAACGGCAACGGGCACAGATCATGAAAATAATTATTCTTGGTGCAGGTCAGGTGGGCGGTACGCTGGCAGAAACGCTCTCCGGAGAAAACAACGACATCACTGTCGTTGATACTGACACCGCGCGACTGCGGCAGTTGCAGGATAAATTCGATTTGCGCGTCGTTGCTGGCTACGCCTCCCACCCGCGCGTACTGCGTGAAGCTGGCGCCGAAGATGCAGACATGCTGGTTGCAGTCACGAACTCGGATGAAACCAATATGGTGGCCTGCCAGGTCGCCTACTCGCTGTTTAATACGCCAAATCGCATCGCACGTATTCGCTCCGCAGAATACGTGCGCGCCGGTGAGCAACTGTTTCAGGCAGAAGCGGTGCCTATCGACCATTTGATCTCACCAGAACAGTTGGTCATCGACAATATCTACAAGCTGATCGAGTATCCCGGCGCGCTACAGGTAGTGAACTTCGCCGAAGGCAAAGTGAGTATCGCCGCAGTGAACGCTTACTATGGTGGTCCGCTGATCGGTAATGCGCTCTCCGCGCTGCGTGAGCATATGCCGCACATCGAAACCCGCGTAGCCGCGATCTTTCGCCACGACAGGCCGATCCGTCCGCAGGGTTCAACCATTATCGAAGCGGGCGATGAGGTGTTCTTTGTTGCCGCTTCCCAGCACATTCGCGCCGTAATGAGCGAACTCCAGCGCTTGGAAAAGCCCTACAAGCGCATCATGATTGTCGGCGGTGGTAACGTCGGCGCGGGGTTGGCGCATAAGCTGGAAAAAGACTACAGCGTTAAACTGATAGAAAAGAACGAAGAGCGTGCGATCGCTCTGGCTGAACTGCTGCAAGACACTATTGTGTTTCACGGCGACGCTTCCGATCAGGAGTTGCTGGCACAGGAGCATGTCGAACAAATCGATGTGTTTATTGCCATTACCAACGACGATGAAGCGAACATCATGTCCGCCATGCTGGCCAAACGCATGGGGGCAAAAAAAGCCATGGTACTGATCCAACGACGCGCCTATGTCGATCTGGTCCAAGGCAGCGTTATCGATGTTGCCATTTCGCCACAGCAAGCAACGATTTCCGCACTGCTCGGCCATGTGCGTAAAGCGGATATTGTCAGCGTCTCATCATTACGACGCGGCGTGGCAGAAGCCATTGAGGCCATTGCTCACGGGGATGAAGGCACGTCAAAAGTGGTTGGCCGAATGATTGAAGATATCAAATTGCCGCCAGGCACTTTGATCGGTGCGATTGTGCACGGTGATGATGTCATTATCGCCAACGACAATATGAAGATAGAGCAAGGGGATCATGTGATCATGTTCCTGACGGACAAAAAGTTTGTCCCTGAAGTGGAACGCCTGTTCCAACCCAGCCCGTTCTTCTTGTAACAACGCTAAGCCTGCCGACTCAGGCGGCACTTTCCTTTCAGTTTCACTGATTATCACCGCTGGTGTCAGCGCCAGTGATATAAGACGGTACTTCACCATTTGGATTGTCCGCTCAACACAACATGTTGTTTCCTTTAGGTTCTCACACCAGAAAGGACATCAGCATGCTGAGCAGAGAGGACTTTTACATGATAAAGCAAATGCGCCAGCAGGGTGCATATATTGTCGATATTGCCACTCAGGTTGGTTGCTCTGAGTCTGAGCGGACTGTCAGACGCTACCTGAAATACCCGGAACCTCCGGCCAGAAAAACACGCCACAAAATGGCCAAACTCAGGCCGTTCATGGAATATATCGACATGCGTCTGGCAGAGAACGTCTGGAACGGCGAGGTCATCCTCGCGGAAATTAAAGCGATGGGTTATACCGGTGGACGCTCCATGTTGCGTTACTACATCCAGCACAAACGTAAGATGCGGCCATAGAAGAAAACGGTTCGCTTCGAAACTCAGCCCGGTTACCAGCTTCAGCATGACTGGGGGGAAGTTGAGGCTGAGGTTGCCGGGCAACGATGCAGGGTTAACTTCGCGGTTAACACGCTGGGGTTCTCACGTCGCTTCCATGTCTTCTCGGCACCAAAACAGTATGCTGAACATACCTATGAGTCACTGGTTCGCGCCTTCCGTTACTTCGGCGGCAGCGTGAAAACCGTGCTGGTCGATAACAAGAAAGCCGCAGTGCTGAAAAATAACAACGGGAAGGTGGTGTTGAACTCCGGGTTCCTGCTGCTGGCTGATCACTATGGCTTCCTGCCACGGGCCTGCCGCCCGCGAAGGGCCAGAACCAAAGGTAAGGTGGAGCGGATGGTGAAATACCTCAAGGAGAAC
>NZ_JAHWCO010000686.1:0-1591 GCF_020054415.1 Candidatus Symbiopectobacterium sp.
CCGCGCTGCTTGAGGGCCTTGTTATAAGAGGGCCAGTTGGTGATTTTAAAATTTTGTTTTGCCATGGAGACCTGATTTTGAAACAACTGTGGTGATCTGCTCCGATGATTACCCAAAAGTTCTATTTATTCAACAAAGCCCTATTTCGACAAAGTTTTGGAGGGCTTCACGCTGTTTGCCTTTAATCAGGGTGAAGTCTGTACCTGTCCAAGCGGGGCATTGATTCAGGAATCTATCTACGACCGTTTTATGGAACGGGCAATAAAACGGGTTGAAGCCATCCGCATTGGTAACCCACTGGACAGCCAGACCATGATGGGGGCACAGGTATTGGAAGGCCAGTTGAAAGCCATCCTTGATTATATTGAGGTGGGTAAGCAGGAAGGCGTACGGATCCTGACCGGCGGGCGGCGCAAAGCGTTGCCTGACACATTGACGCAGGGCTACTATCTGGAGCCGACAGTGTTGTTCGGAAAGAACAGCATGCGTGTGTTTCAGGAGGAAATTTTTGGTCCGTTGCTCGCGGTCACCACGTTTAAAACCATGGATGATGCGCTGGAGATCGCTAACGACACCCACTATGGATTGGGAGCAGGGGTGTGGAGCCGTAATAGCAACATCGCCTATCGTATGGGACGCGGTATTCAGGCTGGACGCGTATGGACCAACTGCTACCACGCCTATCCGGCACATGCGTCTTTTGGCGGCTATAAACAGTCAGGCATTGGTCGTGAAAATCACAAGATGATGCTGGAGCATTACCAGCAAACCAAGTGCTTGTTGGTGAGTTACTCCGACAAACCGCTCGGGTTGTTCTGATGGTGTGTCGTTATCGGTCTGGTGGTTGCTGACAAACAGTCCCACTGCCACCGTCATTCCTGCGAAGCCGGGAATCTCTTGCAGATGAAACGCATTTCTTCTGACAGAGATTCCGGCTTTCGTCGAGGATGACTCAGTTCGTTGTTAGGTGAAGTTCGGCGGTAGCGGCGTAAGCCGCCGACAAATTTGCCTGGAGTAAATTTGAACAGCCTGTGCGCTGGCCCATAATGGCCCCTCGTCGTGATTCACCGGGAAACACGGACATGCCGAAAAGGTTTTGTCATTCGTCTGAACGCCCGTCTACGACGGGCGTTGTATTTTGTTCTATCACGAAGGAACGTTGTGTGAAGATAATTTCTGTGCGTGAAACACCGCGCTGGGCGGCAGAAGCTACGGCTTATTTTCAGGAGCAATAGGCATCCAAAGAGACAATGATGTTGTATCAGGATGCGATTGAACGCTCGCTGACTGCATATTCGCATCGTGATCGATCAGTGATTCTCATGACAATCGATCACGATTTCGCATGAAAGGTCGATCACTGATTCGCGTCGCATCGATCACTCCAGGACTTAACTCTTTTAACCTCCTCTCCATTCGCAGTTTCTACTGAAATGGAGATAACGATGGTCAGAAAGAGAAAAAGCAGGAGTCCCATGGAGACTTGTCTTCAGATCTTCAAACTCAAATTTGAGCGCAACCAGTCTAATCGCACCATCGCCGCCGCTCTTAGGGTCAGCCCTTACACGGTGTATGAGGTGTATTAGTCGCG
>NZ_JAHWCO010000728.1:0-1033 GCF_020054415.1 Candidatus Symbiopectobacterium sp.
AGGTGGGTGAAGCCATGGCCATGGTCAAAGCGCTTAACCGGATCACGCTATTAGGAATGCCGAACAGTATTCGCATCACGTAACAATCGACCCGTATGGGGCGCAGTCGTTACAAGTTCTGATTTATTCAACAAAGCCTAGTGGAAAGGTCGTCCACGCCGTTCAGTAGTGTTTTTTTCCGTCCATGCAGCAATGGCTGATTCATCTAGCCATACGGTTAGAGAACCGCGCTGCTTTAGGGCCTTGTTATAAGAGTGCCAGTTGGTGATTTTAAAATTTTGTTTTGCCATGGAGACCTGATTTTTAAACAACTGTGGTGATCTGCTCCGATGATTACCCAAAAGTTCTATTTATTCAACAAAGCCACGCGGACGGTGAGCTGATTGGCCGCACTCCGGCACATTTTACCATTGAACAGAAAACCATTGAGGTGTTTGCTCCGCGCTGATTCAGAGGCGTAAATACGCCCCTGAACGTGTGTGCGGTTTATTCCTTATTTGAAAACGCGAAAACGGGTTTCGTCATCAATATAGGTTTTCTCTCCGGCAGGTTGCTCAATGGAGCCGAACGGTAACTGCGCCCGCAGTTTCCACTGCGCAGGCAAATTCCACGCTTTTTTCACATCGTCATCAATCAGCGGGTTGTAGTGCTGTAGTGATGCACCGACGTTTTCTTGTGCCAAGGCTGCCCAGACAGCGAACTGCGCGATACCGGTGCCGTGTTCAGACTAGGTAGGGAAGTTGTCTGCATAAAGCGCGAACTGCTTTTTCAACGTATCGATCACGTCAGTATCTTCAAAAGAACAGCACGGTCCCGGCGCCCGCAGCAAATGAGGCCAGTTTTTCTCGGTGGGCTCAAAAGCATCCGCAGGCACGATTTTTTGGAGCTGATGTGGCTTTGTTGAATAAATAGAACTTTTGGGTAATCATCGGAGCAGATCACCACAGTTGTTTCAAAATCAGGTCTCCATGGCAAAACAAAATTTTAAAATCACCAACTGGCCCTCTTATAACAAGGCCCTCAAGCAGCGCGG
>NZ_JAHWCO010000181.1:0-7626 GCF_020054415.1 Candidatus Symbiopectobacterium sp.
ACATTGTTAGCAAGCTGTATACACAGCGTATTGAGCGTGCACATCTGACACTGCGTAACCGATTGCAACGGCTCAATCGCAAGACGCTCGGATATTCAAAATCATCCGAAATGCACGATAGGCTCATCGGTACTTACATCGGACGCGAGTACTACGTTTGATGCTACATCAACTAATTGAATACACGACAAAAAATCCATCTAGCAACAGACGGAAGTGGCCTCCCGTTAAACATCCTGCTGAGCCCCGGACAGGCTCACGAAAGCCAGTTCGCATTACGTCTTCTGGACGGTAGTGGTGTTCAGCGCCAGAATGGCAGCATGAAGCGTCGTGGTTATACGGTGCTGGCTGACAAAGCTTATTCAGGGCATGCACTACGCAACGAGCTGAAACGAAAGGGGATAAAGGCAGTCATCCCCAGAAAAACGAATGAAAAAATGGCTTCGGACGGGCGCTCACGGTTCGCCAGTGACGCTTACCGTCATCGCAATGTAGTGGAAAGATGTTTTGGCAGATTAAAAGAATACCGCAGTATTGCCACACGTTATGACAAAACGGCGAGGAATTATCTGTCGATGGTTAAACTGGGCTACATCCGCCTCTTTTACAAGAAGTTATGCAATTAAGGGACACAGCCTAGCCCTTGCAGCAGATAGGGCATGCTTGGCGCAATGGAGCTCCAGTAAAATTCGTACATTATTTACTCCCTATATTGCCGGGCAAACGAGTCTTTTTCTCAACCACTTGCATGATCAGCATAATAATGGCGTTAATTGCGACATACGCCAGCGTGATGGCGGTAAAGGACTCATAGGTGTGCGCAGAGTAATCCAGAAGTTTGTTTGCCTGTGCGGCCATGTCCACCAGCACGATGGTCGAAGCGATGGCCGAGTTCTTCACGATGTTGATCATTTCAGACGTCAGGGGCGGTACGATAATGCGATAGGCGTTGGGCAGCAGAACGTAGCGGTAGGTTTGCGGCAACGTTAGCACCATCGCGAGCGCTGTGGCTTTCTGGCCACGCGGCAGAGATTGGATACCTGCGCGCACCTGCTCGCAGACGCGAGCGGCGGTAAAAAGGCCCAAACAGACCATGGAGTAAACGAAGAACTGAATGTTGGGATCAAGTTCCGCTTTAAACCACATGCCGATGCTTTGTGGCAGTAATTCGGGAACCACCAGATACCAAGCGAAAAATTGAACAATAAGCGGAACGTTACGGAACATTTCCACATAGCAGGTACCGAGACCTGACAGAAAACGGTTGGGTACGGTGCGTAAAATGCCGAAAATCGAGCCGACAACGAATGCATTGATCTAGGCGCAGACTGACAGCGCCACAGTGACCTGCAACCCAGACCAAATCCACCCAAGATAAGTGGTATTACCGAACGGGGCGGCTTGTAAAAAAATACCCCAGTTCCAATCTATAGACATAGCAAACTCTGGTAAAAAAAAGGTAGCAGAGCTACCCTGAAGATTGATGAGTGGCGATAACCCATTGGTGGGAAAGGGCAGTGCGGATAATCAACACCTGCGACATCCACCGCGTGGGCCGGGACGCCAGACGTGGAACGACCGTCTGACGCCTGTCTGTCCAGCCACGAGTCAACAATCGAGGGCAAGCTGTCTGCCCTTGTTTTCACTTGTTGTTAGTTTAATGCTTTATCGTTAGGCGCTTTGAACAGCGCCTTCATCTCTGCTGAAAAATCGAAATTCATGTTGAGATCTTTAGGCGGAATCTGCTGTTTGAACCAGCGATCAAAGGATTTTTCCGCTTCACCGGAGGTTTACAACGTCGCGATAGTATCATCAACCAGTTTCTTGAACTGCGGATCGTCTTTACGCAGCATACAGCCATAGGCTTCTTCGGATTGTGGGGTGCCAACGATCACCCAGTCGCTCTGTTGTTTGGCTTTGGCACGTTCACCGGCCAGCAGCGCATCATCCATCATAAAGGCAACGGCACGGCCTGTTTCCATGGTGCGGAATGCATCGCCATGGTCTTTGGCACTGATGATGCGCATATTAAGTTTTTTCTCTTCGTTCAACTGGTTAAGCAGTTTTTCAGAGGTGGTTCCTGAGGTAACGACCACGGTTTTACCCGCCAGGTCCGGGAAGTCTTTAATGCCCGAGTCTTTTTTAGTCAGCAGATGTGTACCAACGATAAAGATGGTATTAGAGAAGGCGGCCTGTTGCTGACGTTCCAGGTTGTTGGTGGTGGAACCACATTCAAAATCAAAGGTGCCATTTTGCAGCAACGGGATACGGTTCTGGGACGTGATTGGGATCAGTTTGACCTGAAGATCGGCAACGCCAATTTTCGCTTTGACCGCATCGACAATTTTGTTAGAGTAATCATGAGAGTAACCAACCACTTTCTGCTGGTTGTCATAGTAGGAAAATGGCACGGAAGACTCACGGTTGCCAACAACTATGACGCCATTGTCTTTAATCTTTTTCAGCGTCCCCGTTAATTCTTCTGCATGAGCCAGGCTGCTTGCGGCTGTACCAATCAGAAGCAGTGACAGTGCCAGTTTACGCATTTGCATGTTGTAACTCCTTTGCTGTTGTGATGACGGCAGTCGCTATGACGCTAAGGCGGTTGCGAATTCAATCATGCCGATAGAGCGCTCTCTCGGGTGCGGCGGGCTATGCACCATAAAAGAGCGAGTACTTGCCTTTATCTTTAAAAAATAGCCGATTGTGAACAAAATGAAATAAATTTGTTTGTCTTTTGAGAGCTCAACTGCACTAAATCACTGCACTAAAATCGTTTCGCAATATTTTGGTGCGCTGATTGCCCCATCAGGGTGCTTTTTCGCTGGTTTTCAGAGAACAAACAACGGAATCATCCCGTTACACTCTGTTATTCAATGAATAATAAGCAAATGATGTGCGAATTATGCAAATAGGAGATGGCGGGTATTACACGAAGGTATGGTACATATTGACGGGAAACCGGCAGGCAGCGCCTGCCGGTTATTGTGTTAACGACGCAGACGCGCGACGCAGGCTATCCCGGCCAGCACGGCGAGAATGATCAACATTGGCCAGGCACCAAAGCGTGCGTAAGGGGTGATGCCGGTGGTTGGCGTCACTTTGGTGAGCAGCACCTTGCGCGTAAACTGCGGCAGTTCGGCACTGATTTCACCCTGTGGGCCGATAACGGCGGTCACGCCATTGTTGGTCGCACGTAGCAGCGGACGCCCTAACTCAAGAGCATGCATGCGGGCCATTTGGAAATGTTGCAATGGTCCGATAGAACGACCAAACCAGGCATCATTGGAGATGGTCAGCAGCATATCGGTATCAGGCCGGAAGTTATCGCGTACTTGCTGCCCGAGAATAATTTCATAGCAGACCGTGGCCGTCATCCGTATACCATTAACCAAGAGCTGAGGCTGTTGGTAAGGGCCACGGCTGAACGAAGACATCGGCAGATCGAAGAACGGCGCTAACGGACGGAGCAGCGTTTCCAGCGGAACGAATTCACCAAACGGTACCAGATGATTTTTGTTGTAGCGGTTGGTGCTGGGGTAACGGTACGGTTCGCTGCCACCCAGCACGATAATGCTGTTGTAGAAGTCAATCTGCTCGTTTGTGCGGCGGCGTGCATCCACAACCCCAGTGACCAGACTGCTGTTGTGCGCGCGCAGTAGCTCATCGATATGCTGCAAATACGCTTGCTGACGCGTTTCTACATCAGGGATGGCCGATTCTGGCCAGATAACGATTGGCGCTTTATCCAGATAAGGCAGCGTGGCATCCCGGTAGATGTTCAGAATCTGTTGCAGCGCATTGGGATCCCATTTTTGCGCCTGGGCAATATTGCCTTGCACCAGCGCGACGTTGACCGCGCGATCTGGTTGAGGCGTGAACCAATGGATAAACTTCAACGGCCAAGGCAGAAGCAGCAGCGCAATGGCGCAGTAAAGCGGGATAGTTTTGCGTCGTGTGGTACCGAACACAAGCAGGCCGGCAATGATGACCAACAAGAGGTTGATACCATCAACGCCAAGCAGCGGCGCTAGGCCTTGCAGCGGCCCGTCAATCTGGCTATAGCCAAATTGCAGCCAGGGAAAGCCGGTGAGTACCCAACCTCGCAACCACTCAGTGAACTGCCACAGGACCGGCGCGACCACGATCAGACGCACCAGCGTCGTTCGTGGCCACATGCGCGTTAACAGTCCCGAGAAGAGCGCGGGATAAAGCGACAGATAGAGCACGAGCAGTACCACCAGAAACACGTTAATGGCTTCCGGCATGCCGCCGAACTCGGCAATACTGACGTACACCCAGTTCACTCCGCTGCCAAACAGACCAAAGCCCCAGCTAAAACCAATGGCGGCGGATTGCCGCCAGGTTCTGTTCAGCGTCAGTGCTTGCAATCCGCACAGCGAAACCAGCGCGGCAGGCCAGAAATCAAACGGTGAAAACGCCAAGGTGCCCCAAGCACCGCAGAACAGCGCAAGCAGGATGCGCACCCGCTGGCGTCGTAAAACAGACATGACAGACATTGTCGAATTAAGGTTCCAGTGTTGGTTGAGGCGCCTCGTCAGGGATTCTGACATGAGTCTGAATAATACGTCGGCTGTCCGCCATGGCAACTTTGAACAGGTAACCGTTGATGTAGATGGTTTCACCACGCGCAGGCAGATGGCCGAAGGCTTGCATCACTAGTCCGCCGATGGTGTCCACTTCTTCATCGCTGAACTGGGTGCCAAACACCTCGTTGAAATCTTCAATCAGTGTTAGCGCGCGCACGGTATAGGTGTGTCGGTTCAGTTGGCGGATATCGCGATCATCTTCGTCGTCGTATTCATCTTCAATTTCGCCAACGATCAGCTCGAGAATGTCTTCAATGGTGACCAGCCCAGATACACCGCCAAACTCATCGATGACGATAGCCATGTGATAACGCAGTGAACGAAACTCGTGTAGCATGCTGTCCACGCGTTTGCTCTCCGGCACCACGACTGCAGGACGAAGCACCTGCTCCATGCTGAACGGCTCGGCATCGCTGCGCATAAACGGCAGCAGATCCTTGGCCATCAGGATGCCTTCAATGTGGTCCTTGTCTTCACTGATCACCGGAAAACGCGAGTGCGCTGATTCGATAATCACATCCAGACACTCTTCCAGCGTTTGGTTGTGCTTCAGTGTGATCATCTGCGAACGGGGTATCATGATATCCCGCACGCGCTGTTCCCCGATATCCATTACCCCTTCGAGCATGTAGCGGGTGTCTGGATCGATCAGATCGTTTTGTTCGGAATCACGGATAAAGGCGAGGAGGTCACTGCGATCCTTGGGTTCACCATGAAAAAACTGGTTAAGGATCAGTGAGAAGAATCCTTTCTTGGGACTAGTGCTATCGCTGTTTTGAGAATGGTCGTCGCTCATGGCGTTATATTTACTGTCTCTCTGGTTAGTCAATCATCATCAACCACGCAAAAGGGGCATGCACTGTAAGACCATCAGGCGCGCGGGCGGGTTGACATAAAGGTGCGCGGTGATTACCGCGCGTGGCGTTATGTTTAACCATAACGCCGTTAAGCTATGATGAGGAAGAAGGCATCATAACGAAAAATGCGCCATCAAAAGCAATATCAGGGTCTACGGTAATCTACTGTATTTTTCATAATAACAGAATATACCCGTCATACTTCAAGTTGCCGCCACGTGGCCTTACTCTTTCTCGGACAGATAAGGGTCAACATAGCCCATTTGTTGCATAATCTCGGTTTCCAACGCTTCCATCTCTTCTGCTTCGTCGTCCTCGATGTGATCATAACCCAGCAGATGCAGACAACCGTGTATCACAATATGTGCCCAGTGGGCGTCTGCGGTTATTTGCTGTTCAATGGCTTCCTGCTCCACCACCTGGCGGCAAATAATCAGATCGCCCAATAACGGCAGCTCGACTTCCGGCCGCGCTTCAAACGGAAAGGAGAGTACGTTGGTAGGTTTGTCTTTGCCTCGATAGGTGTGATTCAGTTCGTGGCTTTCCGCTTCATCAACGATACGAATGGTCACTTCCGCTTCTGGCTGAAACTGCGGCAGTACCGCCTCCAGCCAACGCTGAAAATCCTGTTCGCTCGGCAGCCCTGCGGTATTGTTGCTGGCAATTTGTAAATCGAGAATAACCTGACTCATTGTGACTCCTGCTTATCACCCGCTTCTGATACCGCGGGTGCACTGGCTGCTTGTGCTTCTCGTTTGCGCTCTTCGGCCTGCGCTGCACGGCGTTTCTGGTCGGCTTCTTCCCAGGCTTCATAAGCGTTGACGATGCGTGCGACCACAGGGTGGCGCACCACATCTTCACTGTGAAAGAAGTTAAAACTGATCTCTTCCACATCGACCAACACGTCAATCGCGTGGCGCAGCCCCGATTTGATATTGCGTGGCAGGTCAATCTGAGTGATATCGCCGGTGATGACGGCTTTGGAGTTGAAGCCAATACGGGTCAGGAACATCTTCATCTGTTCGATCGTGGTGTTCTGACTCTCATCGAGGATAATAAAGGCGTCATTCGACGTGCGGCCGCGCATATAGGCCAATGGCGCTACTTCAATCACGTTGCGTTCAATGAGTTTTTCCACGCGCTCAAACCCCAGCATTTCGAATAACGCATCGTAGAGTGGGCGCAGATAAGGATCGACATTTTGGCTCAAATCGCCGGGCAGAAAGCCGAGTTTTTCTCCCGCTTCAACGGCCGGGCGCGTTAACAAAATGCGGCGGATATCCTGACGCTCGAGCGCATCCACCGCGGCAGCAACTGCCAGATAGGTTTTCCCCGTTCCCGCAGGGCCCACGCCGAAGGTAATATCATGATCGAGGATGTTGGCGATATACTGCGCCTGATTGGGGGTGCACGGCTTAATGATGCCGCGTTTGGTGCGGATGTTGATCGCCTTGCCAAAATCCGGCACGCTCTCGGCGCTTTGCTCCAGCACGCCCGATTCTTTGATTGCCAGATGAATCTGCTCGGGGTCAATATCCCCTTCCACACCACGCACGGGTGCGGTATCAACATAAAGACGTTGCAGAATATTTGCCGCCGCTTCAATACACAGGCCTTTTCCGACCAGTTTGAATTTATTGTCTCGATGGTTGATTTCTATTCCGAGACGGCGCTCCAACTGTTTGATATTACTATCAAAGTGTCCGCACAGATTAAGTAGGCGTTTATTATCAGCAGGTTCGAGGGCAATCTCTTTTATCGTAACGTTCAAATTATTCCTCTTGGTATATCAACGCTCGTCATCATGAGTGATGAGAACAATAAGGGACGAGATGATAATTGAATTATTTATCGGTAATAGGGAAAGGTGCAAGTGGCAATATGTTCATACCCGTCATGGCTTTGTTGAATAATAGGTAATCATGCTGTTTTTCCATGCCAGTTTTGGTTGAAAATGCTTGTCATCTCAGGTGTACACTTTTCTCATGAGGCCTAACTGCATGATTTTACGTTGCGACGAGGCTTTGTTGAATAAATAGAACTTTTGGGTAATCATCGGAGCAGATCACCACAGTTGTTTCAAAATCAGGTCTCCATGGCAAAACAAAATTTTAAAATCACCAACTTGCCCTCTTATAACAAGGCCCTCAAGCAGCGCG
>NZ_JAHWCO010000626.1:0-13650 GCF_020054415.1 Candidatus Symbiopectobacterium sp.
AAGGGGGGCGCAATATTGGCCAGATCGCTACCACGAGCGTAACCACGCTGTTGCAAATCAGCGCATTAGCGGTAGTAACGATATCTGGAAAAAGAAAGTGGGCTATCACCGGCGCTCAGTGGCTGAAACGGCCATGTTCCGATTCAAAAGGCTTCTGGGTGGTCATCTAAGTCTGAGAGACTACGATGCTCAGGTGGATGAAGCCATGGCCATGGTCAAAGCGCTTAACCGGATCACGCTATTAGGAATGCCGAACAGTATTCGCATCACGTAACAATCGACCCGTATGGGGCGCAGTCGTTACAAGTTCTGATTTATTTAACAAAGCCACGCCGTAGTTGAATTCCTGCGGCAGCGTATCGAGAAAACGCCATAAATCGGGGAGTTGCTCGGGCGAAAAGGCTGCAGGAAGCTGCAACCAGAATTGTCCAACACGCGAGGCGAGCGGTTGCAGGCAATGAAAAAACTGACGCGTTTCCTCTTCACAGTGCCGCAAACCTGCCTGATGACTAATGGTGGCAGGAAATTTGAAACAGAATCGGAAACTGCAGAGATCATGTCCCGCCAACGCAATACGCTGTCGGCACCGGGCAGCGCATAAAACGTGGTGTTACCTTCAACACAGTTGAAATATCGCGCGTAGTCAGCCAGCGCGCACAGTCCGAACTTGTGCCACGCGGGATGTTGCCATTGTGGTAAGCCAATAAACATTCCGTTGCAACCCATTAACAGAGTGAAGAACAGTAAAACATTTTTTTAACCGATAGGGAATTCTCACAATTCTTGCGACATATCACTGCCCGGAAACAGCTTCACTCTTATCGTTCCGGGGAATATCCTTTACAATAGCCACCTTTTTTTACTGAACAGCAATCCAGAACAACCATTCCGCGCAAAAAAAACACTGTTGTGACCTGATGCGTGGGGAAATGCCGCTGTGTGTGGAACCCGTGTGTTTTATAGAACCGATGGGTTTTATGGAGCCTGAGTTTGCGCTCACTGTGACGATGCGGTCTGGCCGGTGCTCTCAGGCGTGGTTGTTGTAGGTGTGATTATATCTCGTTGAGATGATTTCTAGCGTGATTGCTCAAAAGGACATCGTAATGCGTACTGAATATTGTGGACAACTGAACGCGTCCCATGTGGGCCAGGAAGTGACATTGTGCGGTTGGGTTAACCGTCGCCGCGATCTGGGTGGTTTGATTTTTATCGATATGCGTGACCGCGACGGCGTGGTCCAGGTGTTTTTCGACCCCGATTGGCAGGGTGCTTTCACTTTGGCGTCAGAACTGCGTAACGAATTCTGCATTCAACTGACCGGTGTGGTACGTGCGCGCCCTGAAAGCCAGGTGAATAAGGATATGTCTACGGGCGAAGTGGAAGTGTTTGCGACCGCGCTGACGATTATCAACCGCTCAGAGCCGCTGCCGCTGGATGCTAACCAAACCAACACCGAAGAAGCGCGTTTAAAATACCGCTATCTTGATTTGCGCCGCCCTGAAATGGCGACGCGGTTAAAAACTCGCGCACGTATTACCAGTTTTGTGCGTCGTTTTATGGACAGCCACGATTTTCTGGATATTGAAACGCCGATGCTGACCAAAGCCACGCCTGAAGGGGCACGTGATTACCTGGTACCAAGCAGAGTGCACAAGGGCAAATTCTACGCGCTGCCGCAATCGCCGCAGCTGTTCAAGCAATTGCTGATGATGTCCGGTTTCGACCGTTACTACCAGATTGTTAAATGCTTCCGTGATGAGGATCTGCGTGCGGATCGCCAGCCGGAATTTACCCAGATCGACGTCGAAACCTCCTTCATGACGGCACCGCAGGTGCGTGAAGTGATGGAAAAACTGGTGCGCGAACTGTGGCAAGATATTTTAAGCATTGATCTGGGGGATTTCCCGATCATGACGTTTGCTGAAGCCATGCGTCGCTTTGGCTCCGACAAACCTGACCTGCGTAACCCGTTAGAACTGGTTGATGTCGCCGATTTGCTCAAAACGATCGACTTTAAAGTGTTCTCCGGTCCGGCTAACGATGCCAAAGGTCGTGTGGCGGTGATTCGCGTTCCGGGCGGTGCACAATTGAGCCGCAAACAGATTGATGAATACGGCAAATTTATCGAGATCTACGGTGCCAAGGGTCTTGCCTATATTAAAGTGAATGAGAAAGCGAAAGGGCTCGAAGGCATTTCCAGTCCGGTGGCTAAATTCCTGAATGAAACGCTGCTGGCAGCGCTGTTGGAGCGCACTGCAGCAGAAGACGGAGACATTCTGTTCTTCGGTGCAGATAGCGCGAAAGTGGTGACGGATGCATTGGGTGCTCTGCGTCTTAAACTGGGACGCGATTTCGGCCTGACCAATCTGGCAAGCTGGAAACCGCTGTGGGTCATCGACTTCCCGATGTTTGAAGACTATGGCGAAGGCGGGTTGGCTGCCATGCACCACCCGTTTACTTCACCGCGAGATATGACGCCTGAAGCACTGGAAAGTAACCCGGTTTCCGCCATCGCTAACGCATACGATATGGTACTGAACGGCTATGAAGTAGGCGGTGGTTCCGTGCGTATTCACAGCAGCACAATGCAACAGACCGTGTTCCGTATTCTGGGGATCAAAGAGCAGGAACAGCGTGAAAAATTTGGCTTCCTGTTGGATGCGTTGAAATACGGTACACCGCCGCATGCTGGTCTGGCGTTCGGTTTGGACCGTCTGGTGATGTTGTTGACCGGTACTGAAAATATTCGTGACGTGATCGCTTTCCCGAAAACCACCGCAGCAGCCTGTCTGATGACGGAGGCACCGAGTTACGCCAATCCGGCAGCCTTGGGAGAGCTGTCTATTGCTGTGGTGAAGAAAGCAAAACCTGTGCAGGATGTGGAGTAACCGCCGATGGCTTATAAGCGTCCCGTTTCGGCCCTGATCGTTATTTATGCTCAGAATATCGGACGGGTGCTGATGCTTCAGCGTCGCGACGATCCCGATTTTTGGCAGTCGGTTACCGGCAGCCTTGAGGACGGTGAAACTGCCGCGCTTACCGCGCAGCGCGAAGTGAAAGAAGAAGTTAACATCGATATCGCCGCTGAGGGATTATCACTGTTTGACTGTCAGCGCTGTGTCGAGTTTGAGCTCTTTGCTCATTTGAGACGTCGCTATGCCCCTGGCATCACGCACAACATGGAACACTGGTTCTGTCTGGCGTTGCCGAGTGAACGAGAGGTGATTCTCACAGAGCATCTTGCTTACCGTTGGTTAGCGGCGCCTGAGGCGGCGCAACTGACCAAATCGTGGAGCAACCGGCAGGCGATTGAAGAATTTGTTATTTATCCGGCCTGATGAGGCTTTTTTCGGAGATTTTTATGGCAGGTCATAGTAAGTGGGCCAACACAAAACATCGTAAAGCAGCGCAGGATGCAAAACGCGGCAAAATCTTTACCAAAATTATCCGCGAACTGGTGACAGCAGCGCGTTTGGGCGGCGGCGATCCAGGCTCTAACCCGCGTCTGCGTGCGGCTATCGATAAAGCGCTCTCCAACAACATGACGCGCGATACCCTGAACCGTGCTATTGCGCGTGGTGTCGGTGGTGATGAAGACAACAACATGGAAACCATCATTTATGAAGGTTATGGTCCTGGCGGCACGGCGGTGATGGTGGAATGTCTGAGTGACAACCGTAACCGTACCGTATCCGAAGTACGCCATGCCTTTACCAAATGCGGTGGTAACCTGGGCACCGATGGTTCTGTTTCCTATCTGTTCACCAAAAAAGGCGTTATCTCTTATGCGCCAGGCTTGGATGAGGATCAGGTGATGGACGCGGCGCTGGAAGCTGGTGCGGATGACATCGTGACCTACGACGACGGCGCGATTGACGTCTTTACTCCGTGGGAAACCTTCGGTCAGGTGAAAGATGCGCTGGATGCTGCAGGTTTGAAATCCGAATCCGCAGAAGTATCCATGATCCCGTCGACCAATGCCGACATGGATGCTGATACCGCATCGAAACTGATGCGTCTGATCGACATGCTGGAAGACTGTGATGATGTGCAGGAAGTGTATCACAACGGTGAAATTTCCGACGAGGTAGCGGCAACGTTATAATGGTGTTTTCGCAGCTTGTGGTTAACTCGTCTTCAGGGGGCGATGTGCTATGGCGCTAATTCTAGGCATCGACCCCGGCTCACGCGTCACCGGATATGGCATCATTCGCCAGCAAGGGCGTCAGCTCAGCTATGTTGGCAGCGGCTGTATTCGCACCGGGGTGGACGATCTCCCTACGCGATTGAAGCTGATCTATGCTGGGGTGAGCGAGATAATCACCCAATTTCAGCCCGATTGTCTGGCGATAGAACAAGTTTTTATGGCAAAAAATGCGGATTCAGCCCTGAAACTGGGGCAGGCCCGCGGCGTGGCGATTGTGGCGGGTGTCAATCAAGTGTTACCCATTTTTGAATACGCTGCCCGGCAAGTAAAACAAGCGGTTGTCGGCACCGGCGCGGCAGAAAAAAGTCAGGTGCAGCATATGGTGCGTACCTTGCTAAAGTTGTCGGCGAATCCGCAGGCGGACGCCGCCGATGCGCTCGCTGTTGCCATTACGCACTGTCATTTGAGTCAGAATCTGACACGCATCGGCCCCGACAGGTTGAATTTAGTGCGCGGGCGACTGCGTTGAACATCAGGCTGGATATTCATCCAGCTTTTTTTATGCTATAAGCTAGCAAAAAGGTTTTAACGTAACGAAAAGGAAGGTCAACGTGATTGGTCGTCTCAGAGGCATCATTCTGGAAAAACAACCGCCGCAGGTGCTGATCGAAGTCAACGGGGTTGGCTACGAGGTCCATATGCCGATGACCTGCTTTTATGAACTGCCCGATTTGAACCAGGAAGCGGTCATTTTCACCCA
This sequence comes from Candidatus Symbiopectobacterium sp., assembly GCF_020054415.1. Taxonomy (NCBI): domain Bacteria; kingdom Pseudomonadati; phylum Pseudomonadota; class Gammaproteobacteria; order Enterobacterales; family Enterobacteriaceae; genus Symbiopectobacterium; species Candidatus Symbiopectobacterium sp. The sequence goes on from NZ_JAHWCO010000626.1 coordinate 4,908, forward strand.
GTTTGTGGTGCGGGAAGATGCACAGTTATTGTTTGGTTTTAACAACAAGCAAGAACGTGCGTTATTTCGTGAGTTGATTAAAACCAACGGTGTTGGGCCGAAACTGGCGCTGGCAATCCTCTCAGGGATGTCCGCGCAGCAGTTCGTGAGCGCCGTTGAACGAGAAGAGATCGCTACGTTAATTAAACTGCCGGGAGTCGGTAAGAAAACGGCAGAGCGGTTGGTAGTAGAAATGAAAGACCGCTTCAAAGGCATGAGTGGAGATCTGTTTAATCCCGCTACCATTGATGTCCCTCTTAGCAGTTCAGCATCCACCGCAGCACCCGAAGAAGATGCGGAAAGTGAAGCGGCTTCAGCGCTGGTGGCTTTGGGGTATAAACCGCAGGAAGCCAGCCGGATGGTATCCAAAATTGCCCGACCCTGTGCGGACTGTGAGACGCTGATCCGCGAAGCGCTGCGCGCGGCACTGTAAGGGGATTGCCATGATTGAAGCCGACCGCCTGATCTCTGCACAAGAAATGCCTGAAGAAGAGATCATTGACCGTGCGATCCGTCCGCGCATGCTGGCGGAATACGTCGGGCAGCCTCAGGTGCGCGAGCAGATGGAAATCTTTATTGAGGCGGCACGCAAACGGGGTGATGCACTGGATCACTTGCTGATTTTTGGTCCGCCCGGTTTAGGAAAAACCACGCTCGCCAATATCGTTGCCAATGAGATGAACGTGAACCTGCGCACCACATCAGGCCCTGTGTTGGAGAAGGCCGGCGACCTGGCCGCACTGTTGACCAACCTTGAACCGCATGATGTGTTATTTATCGATGAAATCCACCGTTTGTCGCCCGTGGTGGAAGAAGTGCTCTATCCCGCGATGGAAGATTATCAACTGGATATCATGATCGGTGAGGGACCTGCCGCGCGCTCGATTAAACTCGATCTTCCCCCGTTTACTCTGATTGGCGCGACGACCCGTGCTGGCTCTTTGACGTCACCACTGCGTGATCGTTTTGGCATTGTGCAACGGCTCGAATTCTACAAGGTCGAGGATTTACAGCATATTGTCGGCCGCAGCGCGGCATGCCTTGGACTGGATCTTACCGATGAGGGGGCGTTAGAAGTGGCTCGACGTTCCCGTGGCACGCCGCGTATTGCCAACCGTTTGCTGCGACGGGTCCGTGATTACTCAGAGGTAAAATCGAGTGGAGCCATTAATGCCGAAACTGCGAGGCTGGCGCTGGATATGCTGGCGGTAGACACGGAAGGCTTCGACTATATGGATCGTAAACTGCTGCTGGTCATCATCGATAAATTTACCGGTGGGCCGGTGGGGCTGGATAATCTGGCGGCGGCCATCGGTGAAGAGCGGGAAACCATTGAAGATGTGCTGGAGCCTTACCTTATTCAGCAGGGCTTTATTCAGCGTACGCCGCGCGGGCGCATTGCCACAGCGCACGCGTATCGCCATTTCGGTATCGATAGAACCTGACCCGCCTTCAGGCGGGTTGTTTGCGAATCAGACTCAGCATAAACAGAAACGAAGCGCTGAGCACCACAGAAGGGCCCGCTGGGGTGTTGTAAAAGGCGGAGAAGATCAGGCCGCAGGTCACGGCGAGCATCCCCAGTACTACAGCCAAACCCGCCATCTGCTCCGGTGTGTGCGCAAAACGGCGAGCGGTGGCGGCAGGAATGATCAGCAATGAGGTGATGATCAGCGCACCGACAAATTTCATTGCCAGCCCGATGGTCAACGCGGTTACCAGCATCAGGATTAAACGGGTGCGCTGTAAATTGACACCGTCTACGTGTGCCAACTCCTGGCTGATAGTCATGGAAAGCAATGAACGCCATTGCCAGCACATGATGGCAATTACCACCAGTACGCCCGGTCCAATCAACCACAAATCCTGCGTCGTTACCGATAGCAAATCACCAAACAGGTAGGCCATCAAGTCAACACGAATGTTGTTCATCAGGCTAACCACCACCAGCCCTAACGACAGCGCGCTGTGCGCCATGATGCCAAGCAGCGTGTCGATGGCAAGATACGGGCGTCGTTCAAGCCACACCAATCCCAGTGCCAGCAGTAGTGTTACCAGAATAACGGCGTAATAGATGTTGATATCCAACAGGAAACCGATGGCAACGCCCAGCAGAGAGGCATGGGCCAACGTATCACCAAAATAAGACATCCGTCGCCAGACCACGAACGAACCGAGTGGACCGGCCGCACATGCGAGAAAAATACCGGCCAGCCAACCGGGGAATAAAATGTCAATCATGCGTCGTTGCCGCCCTGTCGTTTTAAAATAATGCGTCCGTTTAAATCGTGACGATGATTATGGTGGTGGCGATAAACCGCCAGTTGCTCTGCGCCGCGCGGGCCGAACATGGCAAGAAATTGAGGATGTAGAGAGACGACCTCTGGCGCACCCGAACAGCACACATGCTGATTCAGGCACAGCACTTCGTCGGTTTTGGCCATCACCAAGTGCAAATCGTGCGAAACCATCAACACGCCGCAGTTAAACTCCTGCCGCAACTGGTTGATAAGGTCGTACAGCGCCAATTGTCCGTTGACATCCACCCCCTGTGTCGGCTCATCCAACACCAGCAATTGGGGCTGATTGAGCAGCGCACGTGCCAGCAGCACCCGCTGAGTCTCGCCACCCGAGAGCTTTTGCATCGGTTGATCCAACAAATGAGCGGCCTGTACCCGCTTGAGCGCAGGCAAAATATCCTGTTGCTTAACGCCGGGACGTAATCGCATAAAGCGACCCACGGTCAAGGGCAGGGTAGCATCCAGATACAGTTTTTGCGGCACGTAGCCAATGCGCAAATTCGGTTGCTTATGCAGGGTGCCTGCCGTGGGTGACAGCAGTCCGAGCACCACGCGTACCAGCGTGGATTTTCCTGCGCCATTGGGCCCAAGCAGCGTGAGAATGCGGCCCGATTGCAGGTTCAGCGAAATGTCGCTAAGCACGTTACGTTCACCAAAGGCGACGGAAATGCGATCGAGCGAAACGAGTGTAGACATAAAATTTAGTTTGCAGAGTGTCTGTGACGTTATAATATTACAAAATTAACGGTAAATGAATGAGAAAACACGTATGCCAGCCAGCTTCACACCGAAAAAATCGCCAAATGAACAAAAATTGAAAGCCCTATTTGTCGCGGGTGCACTATTCTTTGCGGGGATCACTGTTGAAAGTGCTCAGGCGGCGGTCGTTACTTCCGTTCGTCCTCTCGGGTTCATTGCGGCGGCCATCGCCGATGGGGTAACGCCAACGGAGGTGCTATTGCCGGATGGCGAATCGCCTCACGATTATGCCCTGAGCCCGAGCGATGTCCAGCGTTTACAGTCGGCAGAGCTGGTTATTTGGGTTGGGCCGGAAATGGAAGCGTTTTTAACCAAGCCGCTGGCATCCCATTCCGCCGCCCCGCAGATTTCGTTGGCAGGCTTGCCAGCCATTCAGAACGCGCTGATAAAAGAGAGTGGACATCACGATGATGAGCATGCTGAAGCGGAAGAGCACGATCATCATGACGCCGCAGATCATGATGATGCCGATCATCAACACGAGCATGGAAGTGCTGATGCTCACCACGACCATGGCGCAGATGAAGACGCCCATGAAGGGTATCATCATGGCGAATACAATATGCACATTTGGCTGTCCCCAGAGATGGCAAAGCAGACTGCAATCACAATTCATGCAAAATTATTGGAACTAATGCCACAAAAGAAAGACAAACTAGACGCGAATCTGCTTAATTTTACAGATCAACTCGCGCAGACAGAAGAAAAAGTTGTTAATATGCTGGCACCTGTCAAGGGGAAGGGCTACTTCGTGTTTCACGATGCCTATGGCTATTTTGAGAAGCGTTTCGGGTTAAGCCCGCTAGGCTATTTCACTATTAACCCAGCCATTCAACCCGGTGCACAGCGTTTACACCAGATACGAACACAACTGGTTGAGCAGAAGGCCGTATGCGTCTTTGCTGAGCCACAATTCAGGCCAGCGGTTATCAACGCTGTCGCAAAAGGAACAGATGTACGCATTGGCGTACTAGATCCATTGGGAAGCAACATTGCGCTAAGTAAGGACAGTTATGCCGAGTTTCTGTTACAGCTGTCCGATCAGTATAGCCGCTGCCTGGAGAAGAGATCATGAGGATGCAGATAAGTGCAGCAGATAGTCCGAACTATCGCTATAGCGTATAACAACTTGCCGCGACCCCATCGCATAATGCTGGGGTCGTTGAGTGTCATAACCCTGGCCGTCGCCGTTTGGCGGCCCGTTGTCTATCCCCCCGCTGATGATACGCCTGTTACCGTCAAAGAAGCCCCGATTAACACTGCCCCCACACCCATTCAAACTGCTACGCAACCGCAGACGCTTGCGCCTGAAGCCAGTGAGCCGATGGATAGCGAAAGCATTGAGCAACCGACGCCGCCAGTGGCGATTCCTGCGGATGAACTGGGTACTACCGGCAGTGATGACAGCAGCGTACATGAGTATGTGGTGTCGACGGGGGATACTCTAAGCAGTATTTTAACCCAGTACGGCATAGATATGGTTGACGTGACGCTGCTGGCTGATAAACACGACGACCTGCGTAATCTCAAAATCGGGCAGAAACTCTCTTGGGCGGTCAACGATGACGGTGAGTTGCAGAGCCTGACATGGCAGATTTCGCGCCGTGAAACCCGTATCTATGAGCGCGGTGATAACGGTTTTAAAGAACGCGTTGAGATGCAGAAAGGGGAATGGCACAACCGCGTTATCAACGGTCGCCTGAGTGGCAGTTTTGTACAGAGCGCCAAAGCGGCGGGGCTGACTGACAGTGAGGTCAGTGCGGTGATCAAGGCGCTGCAATGGCAGCTTGATTTCCGTAAACTGCGTAAAGACGATAATTTCTCGGTATTGCTGTCTCGGGAAATTCTTGATGGCCGCAGTGAGCAGAGCGAATTGATCGGTGTTCGTCTTAACACCGGCGATAAGGATTACTTTGCTATCCGCGCGGCAGACGGCAAGTTCTACGATCGGGAAGGCTCTGGGTTGACCCGTGGCTTTATGCGTTTCCCTACCATGAAGCAATTCCGCGTCTCTTCGAATTTTAATCCGCGTCGTCTCAATCCGGTCACCGGGCGTGTTACGCCGCACCGCGGTGTGGATTTCTCCATGCCAGTAGGAACTCCGGTGCTGTCGGTTGGCGATGGTGAAGTGGTGGCCGCATCGCGCGGGCAGGATACTGGCAACTTCGTTGAGATCCGCCACGGGCGCCAATATACCACGCGCTATATGCACTTAAATCGCCTGCTGGTGAAACCTGGGCAGAAAGTGAAACGCGGCGATCGTATTGCGCTCTCCGGCAATACCGGACGCTCAACTGGCCCACATTTGCACTATGAGTTCTGGATCAACCAGCAAGCGGTAAACCCGTTGACGGCGAAACTACCGCGCTCGGAAGGGTTAGCGGGTCAGGAGCGTCGTGAGTACCTAGCGCAGGTCATAGAGGTGACTCCGCAGCTCAAGTTTGATTAATATCTGGCATTGTTAATCTTCAGCCGACAGCTTGCTGTCGGCTGTTTTATTTATACCCGTCATGCGGTTATAGGTAAGATGATTGCAAAACCTGAGCGGACAATTATCATTACCCTATGTTGTATATGAAGAGTTAAGGCATGAATACAGAGAAAAAAAATAGCGGCGAGTTTATTCCAGAGTTCAAACGCGAATTTTATCTACCGCGTTATTGGGGAGTTTGGCTAGCCGCAGGAGCCATGGCGGCAACCGCTTATGTCCCCGCTCGCTGGCGCGACCCGGTGTTGGGACAGCTGGGCAAGCTGGTAGGGCGGTTTGCCAAAGACGCGAGAAGACGAGCTAGAATCAATCTGCTCTATTGTTTTCCTGAACTGTCCGAATCAATACGGGAAGCGATTATCGACAGGATGTTTGCTACCGCACCGCAGGCGATGGTGATGATGGCAGAGGTGGCGGTTCGTGGTCCGACTTATGTGCAGAAAAAACTGCGCTGGCACGGTTGGGAAATTGTCGAATCGCTTCAGCAGCAAGAGCGCAATATCATCTTTTTGGTGCCTCATGGGTGGGGCGTTGATATTCCCGCCATGCTGATCTCTGCCAAAGGCCAAAAAATTGCGGCAATGGTGCATAATCAAAAAAATCCGCTGGTGGATTATCTGTGGAACAGCGCACGCCTTTGCACTAATGGCCGCGTTCACGCCCGAAATGATGGAATCAAGCCTTTTGTGAGTTCAATTCGTAATGGTTACTGGGGCTATTATCTGCCCGATCAGGATCACGGTCATGAACACAGCGAATTTGTTGATTTCTTTGCAACCTACAAAGCTACCTTACCCGCTATAGGTCGTTTGATGAAGGTCTGTAAAGCCTCCGTGGTACCGCTGTTTCCGGTGTATAACGCCGCGGAAGGGGTACTGGATGTGGTGATCCGTCCACCAATGGATGACTTACTTGAGGCGGATGACGTCCAGATTGCACGCCGGATGAATGAAGAAGTCGAACAATTGGTTAGCCCGAACCCGGAGCAGTACACTTGGATTTTGAAGCTGTTGAAAACCCGCAAACCGGGTGAGACAGAACCTTACTGCCGGGACGATCTCTTTCGCGACTAAGTTGCTCTCTAGCCAACGCGGCAGTAACAGGCGCCAGCCTGTTACTGCGTATTCTGTATTACCCTCAGCTGTCTCTCTTAGTACCCACTGCTAAATTACATGTTTTTTTTAATTATAATAAAAATATTTTAACGTAACCCTCAAGTGTATCAATAACATGTCGATAACCTTAATGCATTGAGCGTTACACAACTATGGACAATCTCGGCCCGCAGGCAGACTTGCGCGGTTTCCACGCAAGGAAGCATGAATTTGGTTCACTTCGATGAACCTCTAATCATTACCTTTCTAGGGCAAATATTATGAATTTTATCCGCGATACCAAAATAAGAACCATGCTAGTGCTTATCCTGATCCTGTTTTCCTTGCTGTGGGGCGGTGTTTCGGCGTTCGCGCTCTACTCGTTTAGCCAGCTTAACGATGAAATTGATCTCACCAATGTACAGCAAATTAACGGCGAAATTATCAATGGTGCCAGCGGTCAATATTACCGTGCGAAAAGCGCATTGGATCGCGCCGATGAAGCGAAAACCAGTAACAACCCAACGTTACTCGCTACTGAATTGTGCACAGCAGAGGAAGAGTTGGCCCGTTTAAAACAGGGCCTGGACACTTTTAAGGTGACCGCTCACGCCAATATCAATAACGCGACGGTAGATGAAATCTATAACAGATCCTATCGGCTGTATAGTCAGGCCATGGTTCCGATGTATGAGGCGTTGAAAGCCGATCGTGCGGATACCTTTCAACAGATTTCCAGTGGCGCTTATCGCGAACTGCGTCGTGATTTGACGACGGCTATCGACAAATACAACGCGGTTATCGCTGATTTAAAAGAGAAGGTGCAGAAGCGTATTAGCGGTTGGGTGGAGTGGTGCAAACGTATCCTGATTGCAGCACTGACCGTAGGCGCGGTAATTGTGGTGTTGACTGATCGCTATCTGGCGGCGTTCGTGGTTCGTCCGTTGGAGCGGATTCAGCAGCACCTAGAAGTATTAGCTGAGGGCATTTTGCATACGCCTTTGGAGCAGATGGGAAAAAACTGTGTTGTCAGGTTGGCTCCTTTCGTTCAGCAAATGCAGAACAACTGGGTGAAGACCGTATCGGATATTCGTGGTAGTGCAGAAGAAATTTACCGCAGCGCCGGGGAAATTGCGTCATGCAACACCGATCTTTCATCGCGCACCGAAGAGCAGGCATCAGCCTTAGAGCAGACAGCTGCCAGCATGGAGCAGTTGAGCGCAGTGGTGAAACAAAATGCGGATAACGCCAGTCAGGCCAGTCTGGTCGCGAAGAACGCTTCGCAGACCGCAAATGAGGGCGGTGATATTGTTAATGGCGTGATCAAAACTATGAGTACGATCAGCAGCAGCTCGCAAAAAATTGCCGATATCATTTCCGTGATTAACGGCATTGCCTTTCAGACCAACATTCTAGCACTGAATGCGGCCGTTGAAGCCGCACGTGCAGGTGAACAAGGGCGAGGTTTTGCCGTAGTGGCAGGAGAGGTACGTAACCTAGCCCAGCGTAGCGCATAGGCGGCAAAAGAAATTGAAACGCTGATCGATGAATCCGTCAATAATGTCAAAATTGGCTCGGATCAGGTGGCGCTGGCAGGCAGTGCAATGGGGAATATCGTCAAAGCGGTGACCAGAGTAATGGACATCATGGGTGAGATTGCTTCTGCATCGAGCGAACAGAGCAAAGGGATCAGCCAGGTGGGTCAGGCTGTGGTGGAAATGGATAGCGTGACACAGCAGAAAGCGGCGTTGGTTGAACAATGAGTCTGTACACGAGATTGTGTAATTTGTACTAGCTCAGACCTGATCTGATAGTTACCGATTATTTATACAGGTGTCTGTCAGATTACATCTGGTTCAGATTCTTTTCTGCCCAGATCCGTTTTCCATCGAGTAAAGTGGCCATCGGCGTAGGCCCGCAGCACATTTTTCCCTGATGAGTTCGCTCATTATTGTAATGCCACAACCAGTTGTCCAGATCTACCTGCAGGCTTTCCAGGTCTCCATATAACTTCTTGCGGAACGTAACCTGATAAAAATCCTGCAAAATAGTTTTATGGAAGCGCT
>NZ_JAHWCO010000381.1:0-15790 GCF_020054415.1 Candidatus Symbiopectobacterium sp.
CGCGCTGCTTGAGGGCCTTGTTATAAGAGGGCAAGTTGGTGATTTTAAAATTTTGTTTTGCCATGGAGACCTGATTTTGAAACAACTGTGGTGATCTGCTCCGATGATTACCCAAAAGTTCTATTTATTCAACAAAGCCTCATAATAGACAAACAGCAATGGAATGTGCAGTTCGTTCAGCTTGTTAACGACGCCATTGCCTTCCAGTGACGCTTTGGCACGCAGTTGCGCCACCATCAAATCCGGTTTTTTCACCAGCACACTTTCCAGCTCGATATCGCCTTTGTCACCAAAGCCCATATCAAGGATGTTTTCTGCGTCCGGCAATTTGCCCTTCAACAGGTTCTAGGTAGCGGTATCCTGTTTTTTCGGCAGGTTGTTCCACGCCACTAAACGCTGGAACGGATCGTCGCGATCCAGCAGAGCCAGCGCCATAATATCGCGCCCGTCTTGCAGCACCAGATGCTTCGGCTTTTGTTGCAGCGTAACGGTATTGCCCGCCATATCGGTGACACTTAAAGGATATTGTGTGGCGTGGCTGAAAAACGGTGTGGCAAGGAGTGCGGTGAAAAACAGCGAGTTGATGGATTTCTTAAACATGGTGTTGTCCCGTTACCACCTGTCCTGATGAATTAGGCCTCTCCTAATACAAATCAGACAGATTTAATGCATTTGATAATCATTATCGTATTACCATACGCCAAAACTTAACAGGAACGCAATGTAAGGAAAAATATCAGATGTTGCCCCGCCCACCAACGGCGAACGGGACAAAGGACTGCCTTAGCGTTTCAGGGCTCCGCTAAGTTGTTCACGAATGGCTGCCAGAATGGACTTCACCACGCGCGGGTTGCCCGCCACCAGATTGCCAGAAGCGAGGTAGTTGTGGCCGCCGACGAAGTCAGTCACGATACCGCCTGCTTCACGCACCAGCAGCTCGCCCCCAGCGAAATCCCAGGGTTTCAGGCCAATCTCGAAGAAACCGTCTACGCGGCCCGCAGCCACATAGGCCAGATCCAGCGCGGCAGAACCGGTGCGACGGAAGTCAGCGCAGGTGGTAAAAAGGGCTGACACAATATTGATGTAAGGGGTCGCGTGCTGCTTCTGCTTGAAAGGAAAACCGGTCGCCAGAATGGTACCTCCCAGATCGCGCGCGTTGCCGCTGCGCAGACGATAGCCGTTCAGCTGTGCACCCTGACCGCGAGTGGCGGTAAACAGCTCATTGCGCATCGGATCGTAAACCACAGCGACTTCAGTGCGGCCTTTAATGCGCACTGCAATGGAAACAGCAAAATGGGGGAGACGTTTAACGAAGTTGGTGGTGCCATCCAGCGGATCGATAATCCATTGCACTGTGTCGTCTTCACCGACTACTTCGCCGCACTCTTCACCAATAATGGTGTGCTGGGGGTAGGATTTGCGAATCACCTCAATAATCAGGCGGTTGGCGTCGCGGTCAACGTTGGTAACGAAGTCGTTGGTGCCTTTTTGGCTCGCTTCAACGGCGTCAGGGGTTTCATAATTCTTGGCAATTAAATTACCGCCCTTGCGCGCAGCGCGCACAGCGATGTTAAGCATCGGATGCATGGTATCGTCCACTAGGATGTTAAAGAACAGAAAGCGAGGCGCAGTATAGCAGGGGAAAGAGAAAATAGCGAAGTCTGTGATACACTAATCATGTTTTTCACTCTTTTTCTTCTTTCTTACTGCCGAGTCAACATGTTAGATAATATTCGTATCGTTCTGGTGGAAACCTCGCACACGGGAAACATGGGGTCCACCGCCAGAGCGATGAAAACCATGGGGTTAAAGAACCTCTATCTGGTGAACCCACTGATCAAACCGGATTCACAGGCGATCACACTGGCCGCAGGTGCCAGCGATATTATTGGTAACGCTACGCTGGTCAATACCCTGGATGAAGCGCTGGTTGGCTGCAACCTGGTGGTTGGCACCAGCGCGCGTTCCCGTTCGCTGCCTTGGCCAGTGCTCGAACCGCGCGAATGTGGTGTGCGCAGTGCGCACGAAGCGCAGCACACACCGGTGGCGCTGGTGTTTGGCCGCGAACGCGTGGGGTTAACCAACGATGAACTGCAAAAGTGCCACTATCACGTCTGCATTCCCGCCAATCCCGAGTACAGTTCGTTAAATCTGGCGATGGCAGTACAACTGATCGCTTATGAAGTGCGCGTTGCGCATTTGGATTTGCAGGCGCAGGGAGCACCGCAGATTGCGGAAGAACCTTACCCGCTGGTTGACGATCTGGAACGCTTCTATACCCATCTGGAAGAAACGCTGCACTACACCGGTTTTATTCGTAAGGCTCATCAGGGGCAGGTGATGCACAAGCTGCGCCGTTTATTTACCCGTGCCCGCCCGGAAGAGCAGGAGTTAGCCATTCTGCGCGGCATGTTAAGCTCGGTACAAAAAAACCGGCATGACGGTCAGGAATAGAAAAGTAGCGAAGAAATACTTGAGTGAATTACTCGGTTAAATAGTTGACTAAAACACTCGGGAATGTCAGACTCAAAGTGTGCTATGTAAGTATACGCATTCACAGTGCATGTTTATAATAACCGTGTTCGATAATAAGCTGTTTTATCTACAGGTACCACTATTATGAGACTGACATCAAAAGGCCGTTATGCCGTTACCGCCATGCTTGATGTGGCGCTGCACTCCAAAGAAGGGCCGGTTCCTTTGGCGGATATTTCCGAGCGGCAGGGAATATCGCTGTCGTATCTGGAACAACTGTTCTCTCGCTTGCGCAAAAACGGGCTGGTTTCCAGCGTCCGTGGGCCGGGCGGTGGTTACCTTCTGGGCAAAAACGCCAATGAAATCGCCGTTGGTGCCGTGATCTCTGCCGTAGACGAATCCGTCGATGCGACCCGTTGCCAGGGGCGTGAAGGCTGCCAGGGTGGCGATCGCTGCCTGACGCACACGCTGTGGCGCGATCTCAGCGACCGTATCACCGATTTCTTGAACAATATCACGCTGGACGAACTGGTGAATAATCAGGAAGTGCTGGACGTGGCGGATCGTCAGGATGCTGACATTCGTCGTACCGCAAACGGACGTATTCAAGAAACCATTAATGTTAATCTGCGCGCCTGACAGTTCATCCTCGCAGGAATAATAAAAACAAAACGCATTGTACGTTTTGAAGTGATGTACGGAGTTTATGAGCAATGAAGTTACCCATTTATCTAGACTATTCAGCCACGACGCCGGTTGACCCGCGCGTGGCTGAAAAAATGATGCAGTTTTTGACCTTGGGCGGTACGTTTGGCAACCCGGCTTCCCGTTCTCACCGCTTTGGTTGGCAGGCGGAAGAGGCAGTGGATATCGCGCGTAACCAAATCGCCGATCTGGTGTGTGCCGATCCGCGTGAAATTGTGTTCACGTCCGGCGCGACCGAAGCCGACAACCTGGCTATCAAAGGTGCCGCCAACTTCTATCAGAAGAAAGGCAAGCACATCATTACCAGCAAGACCGAACATAAGGCCGTGCTGGATACCTGCCGTCAGCTAGAGCGTGAAGGCTTTGAGGTCACTTACCTCGCGCCGCCGCGTAATGGCATTATTGACCTGCACGAACTCGAAGCGGCAATGCGTGAAGACACCATTGTGGTTTCCATCATGCACGTGAACAACGAAATTGGTGTGGTACAAGACATTGCCGCTATCGGCGAGATGTGCCGCAGTCATGGTATCGTGTTCCACGTTGATGCCACGCAGAGCGTGGGCAAACTGCCTATCGATCTCAGCAAGATCAAAATCGATTTAATGTCTTTCTCTGGTCATAAAATCTATGGCCCGAAAGGCATCGGCGCGCTGTATGTGCGTCGTAAACCCCGTATCCGTATTGAAGCGCAAATGCACGGCGGCGGTCACGAGCGCGGTATGCGTTCCGGCACCTTGCCCGTGCACCAGATCGTCGGCATGGGCGAAGCGTACCGTATCGCCAAAGAAGAAATGGTGGCAGAAGTTGCTCGCCTGAGCGCACTGCGTCATCGCTTGTGGAACGGTATCAAGGATATTGAAGAAGTGTATCTTAACGGTGACCTGGAGCAGGGCGCACCGAATATCCTGAACGTCAGCTTTAACTATGTTGAGGGTGAATCCCTGATCATGGCGCTGAAAGACCTGGCTGTCTCCTCTGGTTCTGCCTGTACCTCTGCGAGCCTGGAGCCATCCTATGTGCTGCGTGCGCTGGGCATGAATGATGAATTGGCGCACAGCTCGATCCGCTTTTCTCTCGGCCGTTTTACTACCGAGGAAGAGATCGACTACACCATCGATTTGGTCCAGAAATCCATCGGACGTCTGCGTGACCTTTCCCCGCTGTGGGAGATGTTCAAGCAGGGCGTGGATCTGACCACCATCGAATGGGCTCATCATTAATTCGCAGCACGGAGAACGTTAATCATGGCATACAGCGAAAAAGTTATCGATCATTACGAAAATCCGCGCAACGTCGGCTCCTTTGACAACGCCGATCCTTCGATTGGCAGCGGCATGGTGGGTGCACCGGCGTGTGGCGACGTAATGAAATTACAGATCAAAGTCAGCGACAACGGCATTATCGAAGACGCACGTTTCAAAACCTACGGTTGTGGCTCCGCCATTGCTTCCAGTTCGCTGATTACTGAATGGGTGAAAGGCAAGTCTCTGGACGAAGCCGAGGCTATCAAGAACACCCAGATCGCCGAGGAACTGGAATTGCCTCCGGTGAAAATTCACTGTTCTATTCTGGCGGAAGATGCGATCAAAGCAGCGATCGCGGATTACAAAAGCAAACGCACAGCGAAATAATCTGTCGGTGAACCGTGCTGCCCGGCGTGACCCCGTTGGGCAGAAGGCGTGCTAACGATATTGAGGTTGTTGTATGTCTATTTCTCTTAGCGATAGCGCAGCACAACGTGTCAGCGCTTTTATGGCAAATCGAGGCAAAGGCGTCGGTCTGCGCTTGGGTGTGCGGACGTCAGGTTGTTCTGGCATGGCTTATGTGCTTGAGTTTGTTGACGACCTTAACGACGACGATGTGGTATTTGAGGATAAAGGGGTAAAGGTCATCATTGATGGAAAAAGCCTAGTTTATCTCGATGGCACGCAGTTGGATTTCGTCAAAGAAGGTCTGAACGAAGGATTCAAGTTCAATAATCCCAACGTTAACGGCGAATGCGGCTGCGGCGAAAGCTTTACGGTCTGAATCGTTTTGCCCGTGTTAACGGGAGCATGCTCGTGACGCATTGGCACAGGGCGGCTACCCGTTAGCGCCAGAATGTCCGAGCGCACTATGGATTACTTTACGTTATTCGGGCTGCCGGTTCACTACGATGTGGATGGCAGCCTGCTCCTTTCTCGTTATCAGGAACTGCAACGCAAGTTCCATCCTGATCGTTTTGCCACGCAGCACGAACGGGAGCGTCTGCTGGCTGTACAGCAGGCGGCAACGGTTAATGATGCATACCAGTCGCTGAAACATCCGCTGAAACGCGCAGAATATATGTTATCGTTGCACGGTTTTGATCTGAGTAACGAGCAGCATACGATGCGCGATACTGCCTTTTTGATGGAGCAACTGGAACTGCGCGAGCAGTTGGATGCGATTTCACATCAGGCAGAGGCTGAAGCCGCACTGGGCGATTTTTCCAACCAGTTAACCGCCATGACACGGCAGCGCACGGCGCGGATGCAGTCCGAATTGGCGCAGGCATCGTGGTCGGCGGCGGCCGATACGGTGCGTAAACTCCGCTTTTTGGATAAGCTGCAACAGCAGGTGGAACAACTCGAAGAACAACTGCTGGATCGCTAATCTGCGCAGTGATGCACATAATCGAATAATGTCTTTTTATTTCGTCGGCGCAACGGTGGCGCTGACAGCCAATTGATGGAAGCTCAATATGGCCCTATTACAAATTAGTGAACCCGGCCTCAGCGCAGCACCACATCAGCGCCGTCTTGCCGTGGGTATTGATCTCGGCACCACCAATTCGCTGGTGGCAACGGTGCGCAGCGGCGAAGCACAGCCGCTGGCGGATGCCGAAGGCCGTGAACTGCTGCCATCGGTGGTGCGCTATGATGCCGAAAGTATCGATGTCGGCTGGGATGCACAGGCGCAGGCGGTAAACGATCCCGCCAACACCGTCAGTTCCGTTAAGCGATTGATGGGCCGCTCGCTGGCTGATATTCAGCAACGTTATCCCCATTTTCCGTACCATTTTCAGGCCAGTGACAACGGCTTGCCTGTGTTGCAAACGGCGGCGGGTAACAAAAACCCGATTCAGGTTTCTGCAGATATTCTCTCTGCGCTCGCGGTGCGTGCTGAAGCAGCGCTGGGCGGTGTGCCGGATGGTGTAGTGATCACCGTTCCTGCCTATTTCGATGACGCTCAGCGTCAAGGCACCAAAGACGCGGCGCGCCTGGCCGGGCTGCATGTGCTGCGTTTGCTCAATGAGCCGACGGCGGCAGCCATCGCTTACGGGCTGGATTCGGGTAAAGAAGGGGTGATTGCCGTCTACGATCTGGGCGGTGGCACCTTTGATATCTCCATCCTGCGTTTAAGCCGTGGGGTGTTTGAAGTGCTGGCAACCGGTGGTGATTCTGCGCTCGGCGGTGACGACTTCGATCACCTGTTGGTGGAGTGGCTGCGCGAGCAGGCAGGCATCGACGATCGTTCCGATGCGCGTGTGCAGCGTGAATTGATTGAAACGGCCTTGCATGCCAAGGTTGCGCTCAGCGCCGCGCCGTCAGTGACGGTACAGGTTGGCACCTGGCAGGGCGAACTGAGCCGCGAACAGTTCGATGCGCTTATCGAGCCGCTGGTGAAACGCACGCTGCTTTCCTGCCGTCGGGCGCTGAAAGACGCGGGCGTTCAGGCCGATGAGGTACAGGAAGTGGTGATGGTGGGCGGCTCGACCCGCGTGCCATTGGTGCGCACCCGCGTCGGAGATTTCTTTGGCCGCACGCCGTTGACCGCCATCGATCCGGATAAAGTGGTGGCGCTGGGTGCGGCCATTCAGGCGGATATTTTGGTGGGTAACAAGACAGACAGCGAGATGCTGCTGCTGGATGTGATCCCGCTGTCGCTCGGTCTGGAAACCATGGGCGGCCTGGTCGAGAAGGTGATTCCACGTAACACCACCATTCCGGTGGCGCGCGCGCAGGAGTTCACCACGTTTAAAGACGGTCAGACCGCCATGATGATCCATGTGCTGCAAGGTGAACGCGAACTGGTGCAGGATTGTCGTTCGCTAGCGCGATTCTCACTGCGCGGTATCCCGCCGCTACCCGCCGGTGGTGCGCATATTCGTGTTACCTTTCAGGTGGATGCGGATGGCCTGCTGAGCGTCACGGCAATGGAGAAATCCACGGGTGTAGAAGCGGCGATTCAGGTCAAACCGTCGTATGGGCTGAGCGATGATGAAATTGCCGCGATGATCACCGATTCGATGCAGAATGCGCAGAGTGACGTCGCTGCGCGCATGCTGGCAGAGCAGAAAGTCGAAGCTGCGCGGGTGCTGGAAAGCGTACAAAGCGCACTGGCCGCCGATGCGGATTTGCTGAGCGCCGAAGAACAGGAGTCTATCGTTCAGGCGGTATTTGCGCTGCAACAGGTGAGTGCCGGTGATGACGTTGCGCTGATTGAAGCCGCAATAAAAACAGTAGATCAACAAACCCAGGGGTTCGCTGCGCGTCGTATGGATGCTTCCATTCGTCGGGCGCTGGCAGGACACTCTGTGGATGAGGTGTGAGCATGCCTAAGATAGTTTTTTTACCGCATCAGGATCTGTGTCCTGAAGGCGCGGTATTGGAAGCAAAAGTGGGTGAGACGATTCTGGACGTCGCCCTGCGTAATGGTATTGAAGTCGAACACGCCTGCGAGAAATCCTGCGCGTGTACTACCTGCCATTGCATTGTGCGCGAAGGGTTTGATTCTCTCGCGGAAAGCACAGAAGATGAAGATGACATGCTGGACAAAGCTTGGGGACTGGAGCCCGAAAGCCGTCTGGGTTGTCAGGCACGTGCCGCGGGTGACGATCTGGTGGTTGAGATCCCGCGTTACACCATTAACCATGCCCGCGAGCATTAACAGGAGCTGAACATGGGATTGACATGGACAGATAGCCGTGCCATTGGTGAAGCTCTGTATGACGCGTTTCCTGATACGGACCCGAAAACGGTGCGTTTTACCGATCTGCATCGCTGGATTCACGAGCTGGATGAGTTTGATGACGTGCCGGACGCGTCCAACGAAAAAATCTTGGAAGCGATACTGCTGGTGTGGTTAGACGAAGCAGAATGACAATTAGGGGCTGCCTGACGGGCGGCCCTTTTTTTCAGCACCATCACCCTGAATAATTCGAATTGAAACATGATGGGTATAGGCTGCTGTTGAAAATAATATCCACGGAGCTGATATGACAAGCGAAGCTATGCAGATTTCACTCTCCACCCAGCCTGCTGATGCACGCTGGGGAGAAAAAGCGTCGTTGAGCGCGAACGAACAGGGATTCACCATTCATCTGCCCGAAACGGCGGCGCTGGGCATTATTCAACGCGCAGCGCGCAAAATAGACGGGCAAGGTATCAAGCACGTCAAACTGGTGGGCGAAGGCTGGGATCTGGAAACCAGCTGGGCGTTCTGGCAAGGCTATCGCGCACCGAAAGGTAAACGTACCGTCGAATGGGCACCGTTGGAAGAGGCACAGTGCAAGGCGCTGGATCTGCGCCTGAAAGTTGTTGATTGGGTCCGCGACACCATTAACCTGCCCGCTGAAGATTTGGGGCCAGAACAACTGGCAACGCGTGCGGTGGATTTGCTGCACGATGTGGGCGGCAACGCTATTAGCTACCGCATCACCAAGGGTGAAGATCTTCGCGATCAAAACTATATCGGGCTGCATACGGTAGGGCGTGGTTCTGAACGTCAGCCAGTGTTGTTGGCGTTGGATTTTAACCCGACAGGTAACCCGGATGCGCCGGTGTTTGCTTGTCTGGTGGGCAAGGGCATCACCTTTGACAGCGGCGGCTACAGCTTGAAGCCGAGTGGTTTTATGGATTCGATGAAATCCGATATGGGCGGCGCTGCGCTGGTTACCGGTGCGCTGGCGCTGGCAATTGCACAAGGGTTAACCCGTCGCGTAAAACTCTACCTGTGCTGTGCCGACAATATGGTGAGCGGTAATGCCTTCCGTCTCGGTGACATTTTGCGCTATCGCAACGGTAAAACCGTCGAAGTGATGAACACCGATGCAGAAGGGCGTCTGGTGCTGGCGGATGGCCTGATTGATGCCAGCGCGCAAGCGCCACAGTGGATTATCGACTGCGCCACGCTCACTGGTACGGCCAAAACCGCGTTGGGTAACGACTATCACGCGCTGTTCAGCTTTGATGATGCCTTTGCTGAACGCCTGCTCACCAGCGCAAAACAGGAAAACGAACCGTTCTGGCGTTTGCCACTGGAAGCGTTTCACCGTTCACAACTGCCGTCCAGCTTTGCCGAACTGAATAACGTTGCTGGCGCGGCGCACAGCGCGGGTGCCAGCACGGCGGCGGCGTTCTTGTCGCATTTTGTCTCGTCCTACCAGAAAGGGTGGCTGCATATAGACTGTTCTGCCACCTACCGTAAAGGGGCTGTAGAGCAGTGGGCGACCGGAGCGACTGGTCTGGGCGTGCGTACGCTGGCCAATCTGCTGCTGAGCGAAAGTGAATAAGGCGTGAGTGATAACAACCGTATGACATTTACCCCGCAAAACAAGTTGGAAGAGGTGCTGATGAAGGCGGCGACCGAGCCCGCACATCGGCCTGAGTTTTTCACCGAACTGATGGACGCTACCGTCTATATCATTGGCGGCAGCGATGATGTGAGCGAACAGGGGGCCAGCACCTTGCCAGTGGGCAGTCAGGTTGAGATTCAGCATTGGGAAAAACCCGACGGCAGTACCGCTATTCCGTTTTTCTCGTCGCTGGAAGCCTTGCAGATGGCTATTTCAACGGAAGCCGCCTTTCTGGCGCTGCCAGCCCGCTCGCTGTTTGAATTAACGCAGGGGCAGACGTTGTTCCTTAACCCTAAACTCCCCTACGGCAAAGAGTTCCTGCCGCAAGAGGTGGAACACATGCTGGCGGGTGAAGGCAATGGCTTTGTGCAAAGCAGTGTGGTTGACGAGCCAGTAGAAGTGCATCTCAGGCAGCCGGAACCGTCGCCGGACCAAATGATTGATTCGCTGACGCAACTGCTTGCCAAGCATCGCCCGGTGCGCCGTGCGTGGGTAGTGCAGATCCAGGAAGGTGAAGCCGAACACAATCTGCTGATCGGTCTGGAATTGGTCGATTTGGATGAAGTGGAGACGGTTATCCAAGCGGTGGGCACGGTTGCCAGCGATACTGTCGTCGGCGATCAGCCGGTGGATATTTGTATCGTCGATAAGGATGAAAAGGGCGGCGTAAGCCACTATTTTCTGCACCACGCCACGCCGTTTTATGAACGTAAGTGGGGGAGCTTCCTGCGTGAGTTCAAACAAACGGGCAAAGCGTAATTTACCTTGTGCATCCCCTGTTCAGGGGATGCCATCTAGACCGTGTTGCCCGTGGTTGCTCGCAGCAGCAGTAAATCAATCAGCAACACCAAATTAGACCCGAACGAGCTAACCTCTCCCGCTTCTGCCGCAAAATGAATAGCGTCATCATGCAAGCGAAAATGCAAATCTGCCACGTTGGCTAACGGATTAAACGATGCACGAGTGAAGGCGACCACGGTCATGCCGATGTTTCTGGCGATCTGCGCTTTTTCAACCACCTGCTCGGTTTCTCCACTGCGCGAGATAGCGATAAAGATGCGGTATTTGGGGGCATTGATAAGAAAAATATCTTTGCTGTCCCCCAGACCGGAGACAAACGCATCCTTACCCAGTATTTTCAGCTTTTTCGCGAAGTACTCAGTAAACAGGTGGGAGAACCCGGCGCCGTAAAGAAAAAAATGGCTCTCGTGACGCAGGATATGGCAGAAGGCGTCCATCAGCGCGGGCGTCACGTAGGTGAAGGTTTTTTCGTAATTTGCGACAAAATGGCGATAGGCTTCGGGGATGCCATCGTTGGCAAGCGACGTGGGGGTTGCCGGAAACGAACGTAGTGTATCGGCGAGCAACTGCTTGCAGTGATAGATAAATTCGCTGTAGCCGCTAAACCCCATTTTTTGGCACAGGCGCATAATGGTTGCCGTCGAGACATAGGTTTGCTGCGCCAGTTCACGCACTGTGATCTTGCCGACCAGCGACGCATGCTCGGCGATAAACACCAGCACGCGGTGTTCCGCGCGCGTCAAATCTCTGCCGTGGTGAACCAGTGATGTCAGCCGGCTATCCATGGTGCTGCTGCTGCTGCTGCTGCTGCGCGGCAATCAGCCTAGTGCAATAGGGGTATCATCACGGGCGCCCCATTCGCTCCATGCACCGTCATACAGCGTGACATTGGACACGCCCAACTGCGCAAGCGCCAGGATCACCACCACGGCGGTGACGCCAGAGCCGCAACTGGCAACAATCGGGCGGCTGAAATCCAGGCCCGCTTTGTGCAGCATCGTCGCCAGCTCAGGGCTGGGTTTCAGGGTGCCCTGTGTCACCAGATCTCCCCACGGCACGTTCAGGCTGCCGGGAATATGGCCGCGACGTAGGCCGGGGCGCGGTTCATCCACTTCACCGCGAAAACGCGGGGCAGGGCGCGCATCGACGATTTGCGCCGAGCCGTCACGGATGATCGCCAATATCTGTTCCCGAGAGCGGGTCGCTCCTTCGATTAACACGGCATTAAAATGTGCTGGCGTGGGGTGTACGTCTCCCTGCTCAATCGGATAACCCTGAGCTTTCCACTCCGCCAGCCCGCCAGAAAGAATCGCCACCTGACGAGCGCCGAAGTGGGTTAGCATCCACCAAGCACGCGGAGCGGAAAACAGGTTACCTTCATCGTAAATTACCAGCGGTTGCTGGTCGCTGATGCCCAATTCACCCATCGCTTTGGCGAACGCTTCTGCGCTAGGCATCATGTGGTGCAATGCGGTGTTGGGATCGGACAGGGTTTCAATATCAAAAAAAACCGCGCCGGGCAGATGCCCCGCACGGTATTCAGCATGGATATCCCGGCTGGTTTCACCCGGGGGTAACATGCGCGCATCGATCAGTGTTATGTCATCGGAAGCCAGATGCTCCGCGAGCCAGTCGGCAGAAACAAAAAAACGGGAAGAAGAAGCTGACATATAAACCCCACGCATGGGCAGTGCGTGCTGCCCTGAGTGAAACAGTGGTAAATATTGTCACCCATTTTTCCTTTTCCGACAAGAAGATATTCGGGTTTGCCTGCGTTCACCGCCACGCCGTCACGGTAGGACTGTTTCAACTGCGGCCAATATTCCTGGTTTGCAGCGATCATCTCATCAAGGATCGCTTTGGCATGCTGCATGGTGGGCACGGTGCGATTGAGCGTAAATGCCTGCAATGCTTTCTCGTAGCTGCCTTCAAGGGTCGCTTCCACCAATAACTGCTCGGATGCCAACTGTTGTTCCAGTAGCGCGCGGTGGAACGTCGGCACATTGCCCATGCGAACTGGCTCCGGTCCGTTTGCCGTGATATACGCGCGTACTTCCACCATCGCATCATAGGGCAGATTGGCAATAGCCCCTTTGTTCTCAACGATCACCAGATGGCGCTGGCGCAGGTCGAACGCCAGTGAGCAGGCAACGTCGACAATAAATGCGCCGTGCACGCCAACGTGGAACGCGTCCGGCAAAATCCCGGTTTGTTTGTAGGTCGCGGCGGCGGCAAACAGTTTTTTCTCGCGCCCGTCCATTACTTAGTTGGCGCGAGTGTAGTTAGGATCCTGATGCGAGACGATCTCATTAGGCACCAGGTAGTACTGCAAATAAGGGTTCGGCACGTATTCTGGGAAGTGATCCATCACCGGTTTGATATTGCGCCAGGTTTTCACCCATGATGGATCCGCATGTTGCGGATCGGTGTCTGCGGCATTGGCAGTTAGCAGGCCATAACGTGCGATGTGCTCGCGTAACTCCGGCAAACGATCCTCACCCTCGACCAGTACGCGGGTAAACCAGCCAAAGTGATTCATGCCGAAGTAATCAACGGTAATTTCCTCGCGTTTTACACCCAGCACGGCGGCGATATTGCGCATCGCAGCCACCGGCATGTCGCAGATATTCAGTACCCGGGCATCAGGGTGCAGGCGGCGGATCCCTTCCGCGACAATGGCCGCCGGATTGGAGTAGTTAACAATCCAGGCATCTTTATGTGCGAAGCGCTCAACCAGATCGATCAGTTCAACCATCGGCAGGATGGTGCGCAAGCAGTAGGCTAATCCGCAGGGGAAGCAGGTTTCCTGTCCGACTACACCGTGACGTAGCGGGATCTTCTCGTCCTGCTCGCGCATTTTGTATTGTCCAACGCGCATCTGTGCAAACACAAAATGTGCACCAGAGAACGCCACTTCTGGATCGGTGGTGACACAGAAACGAATGTTGTCGCTGTGATCGCGAATCACCTTTTCGACCACCGGCGCGATGGTGTCCTGACGTTGATTATCTATGTCGTACAAGCGGATTTCAGCCAGCGGGAAATCCGCTAGGCGCACCATCAGGCTTTTCACGATGCCTGGGGTATAGGTATTGCGGCCACCGGCAATGGTCAGGATGAAAGGGGGTTTGGTCATCGTCTGTCTCCTTTTAAAGCGCATTTTCTACGGCTTCACGAACGGTTTTTACATGCAGGCCATATACCACTTGGACATTGTTGCCTTGGCGGATAACGGCTTTGGCGCCAGTGGTTTTCAACTGCTGGTCATCAACCAGCGCTGTGTCTTTCACTGTCACCCGCAATCGGGTGTAGCAGTTGTCGACCACCTCAATATTGGGTTTACCGCCCAGTCCGGCGATAACAGTGGCACCGTCGGGGACGTTGCTGCCTTTTTCCTGCGCTTTACTCTGATAGTCGGTTTTGGAGTAGAGCCGCATCTCTTCTTCATCCGCTTCACGCCCGGGTGTCGGCATGTCGAAGTACAGGATCAGAGTGCGGAACACAAAGAAGTAGATCACCGACATGATCAGAACGACCGCGATGTACATCGGCCAGTTGGATTTGGCGATGCCCAGTGGCAGGTTATACAGCAGAAAATCGATCACGCCGTTAGCGCCAATGGCATGCACGCCAAGCAGCGAGGACAGCATCATTCCTAGCCCGGTCAACACTGCGTGCACCACAAACAGTAACGGCGCGACGAACAGGAAGGAGAACTCCAGCGGCTCGGTGACGCCGAGCAGGAAAGAGGTAAAGGCAGCAGGAATAAGGATGGACTTGGCGGCAATGCGTTTTTCTGGCTTAGCGGTGACATACATCGCCAGTGCCGCTGCGGTCAGGTCGAACATTTTACTGATTCCGCGCGCATCCCAGGCGACGGTTGGACTCAGTTGTGTGACACTGGGGCAGGCCATTTCAGCGAAACAAATATTACTCGCACCCTGATACAGCTTGCAGCACACATCGGCGGTTCCACCGAGTTCGGTATAAAGGAACGGGGTATAGACTAGATGATGCAACACGGTCGGGATCAGAATACGTTCAAGGAAGCCGTAAATCGCTACCCCAAACGGTCCTACGCCTTTAATCGCAAAGGCCAGTGCGCTGATACCGTGCTGGGCATAGTGCCAGACGGCGCTCATGACATAGCCGAGCAATATCGCACTAGGGATCGCCAGAATGGTGACAAAACAGTGGCCTGAGTAGATAGCCATCACACCGTTAAACTGTTTGCTGGAATAACGGTTAAACAGATAACCGGCAAAGGCACCGATGAGGATACCGGCGAACACGCACATTTCCAGCACGTGCACCCCCAGCACCATGCCTTTCCGTGCAGGACGCATCTCTGCGGCAGGCACCAGTTTGCCCTGAAGTTGTGGCGTAATGTTCATTGCGTTGATGAAAATGATAAAGGTCACTAACACGATTAGGGCGGCATAGCCTTTGTCACGGGTGGCAAGGCCAATGGGGATGCCGACGGCAAACACCAGCGCTAGGTTGGCCAGGATGGCAACGGCGGATTTGGCGATCAGTTGACCAAAATTCTGAATAATAGGGTGGTGCAGCAAAGGCAGATATTCGGCCAGGTTGCCGTTACCGAACACATTACCAAACGCGATAAACAACCCGACGATTGGCAGGATCAGCACCGTACCGTACAGCGATTTTCCGAAATTCTGCAACGCATTAACGGCTCTTTTCATTTTTTGCCCTCTTCGTGGCTATTGTTAAGGGTAACGTCTGTCAGGTGTCACCTGAGAAGGTGTAGCGTACGGGTAAAGACTAGGCTGTGTCCCTTAATTGCCTGAGTTATAGTAACCGTATGTTTCCACAGTATATTTAACTATGGCTCGCTACGACCTTCCCGATGAGGCATGGATGATCATCCAGTCTTTACTGCCTGCTGAACCAGCAATACCACGTGCCGGACGTCCATGGGCAGAACATCGTAAATTTACCTGAGCGATATGGTCCGTGGAAAACCGTATATAACCGCTTTAGTCGGTGGTCAAAATAGGGTGTTATTAACATTATTTTCAACAGGTTACTTTATGCTCTTGACGAGCATGGTCTCGTTGACTGGTCTACCACGGCGCTGGATGGCAGTAATATCCGGGCGCTGAAATGCGCTGCCGGTGCTCAAAAAAACATCCCGATATCTCCGGAGATAACGGTCTGGGTCGCTCTCGCGGTGGTTTTGGCACC
>NZ_JAHWCO010000346.1:0-2612 GCF_020054415.1 Candidatus Symbiopectobacterium sp.
TACTCTGGTGCTCGATCAATGTGTAGACATAACCTTTCCCCGTTTTTGTCTGCACGGAATACAGCATATCCGAACACTGGGTGCGCAGGTCGTCTTCGATAAAGCTGCCCGACTCCATTGCCAACGTACTGAAGTCGCAGCGTTCACGCAGGTGGGGCGGAAGATGGATTTCCAGAAAGTCACGTGCTACAGCTATATCGCCGAGGAACTTTTTGAACAGCGAGTCATGTTGTGAGAGTGAGGATGTTGTCATTGGCACAGTATACCTTGGTCAGGTTACGGTATTCCATAGAAATCCCGGTCCTCAACGAGCTGGGGTGACTGTCAGTGCCACTGCGAGAACTGTTCTAGCTTAGACTTATGCCAGCGGGTAGCTTTGTTGAATAAAATCAAGCTGAGATCGTCAGGATATAGTTTTGTGTACGAAGTTTGCGATGATCGGGTTCTGTTGCTGGTGATTACGGTAGGAAAACGCGCCGGGGATGAGGTTTATAACCAGGCTGATAGTCGGTAGTGATGAGTATTTGAAAGTGTCATATTGGTGACGTCACTATAGTGACATGATAGCGTCATCAATATGCTTTCATTTGCCTATTTTGTCACTGTGAATGCAGGATAAGCCATTAATTACAATAAGTTATATTTAATTCTACGTTCTTCTAAGCCGTAGGTCGTAGGTCGTAGGTCGTAGGTCGTAGGTCGTAGGTTAGAATACTACAGTGCGTACCAATAAAATCAATCTGTTAGACTATTTTTCAATAGCCGCCTTTTCAAAGTGGGACGGATTTGGGACGCGACCGCTAAAAATCGTATCAATTTGCCGTGCATGCACTGTGAGATGGTTTGGAGCTAGGTGCGCATATCGCTGTACCATTTCTATGCTTTCCCAGCCTCCCATTTCCTGCAATGCAGACAGGGGGACACCTGACTGAACTAACCAGCTTGCCCATGTATGACGCAGATCATGAAATCGGAAGTTTTCAATTCCTGCACGTCTCAGCGCTGCTCTCCAAGCCGTATTTGAATCAACACGCATTTTCCGTACTGATGCTGTAGCCGTGCCATCATTTCTTTTAACTGCTGTTGTGTGAACAAACACTAAATTATGATGATGGCCTATCTGCCGTCTCAGCACTGCACATGCCATATCATTCAGCGCAACTCCGAAAGCTCGCCCTGACTTACTATCTTCCGGATGAACCAAAGCGACCTTGCGCGGCATATCTACTTGCTGCCACTTTAGGTTGACAATGTTAGAACGACGAAGACCTGTTGATAACGCGAATTCTACGATAGACTTAAGAGGGGCGGGGCATTCTTCAATCATCCTTTGGGCTTCTGCGGGCTCGAGCCACCGTACCCGCTTATTTCTCTCTTGTGGAACCTTGATAACAGGTGATTTTTCTATCCACTTCCATTCACGTTCAGCTGCTCGCATGATAGATTTCATCAATGCAAGGTGCTTGGCTTTTGTTGAAGTAGAAACCGGCTCTGGCGTATGGTCACCAATGTCGATCCTTTTTTTACTCATAGCCGCCGCTTTTTGATGCCAGTGTGCTTCAGATTTTCTGTTCTTCATATTACTCACGGCTGCATAAATTTTCGCCTCCGTGATATTTTTAAGCAAAAAGCCTTCAAAATGCATAAGCCAGAAGGCTTTGTTATAAGAGGGCCAGTTGGTGATTTTAAAATTTTGTTTTGCCATGGAGACCTGATTTTGAAACAACTGTGGTGATCTGCTCCGATGATTACCCAAAAGTTCTATTTATTCAACAAAGCCAAGCCAGAATCCAATGCGGCCCTTGTCGGTATCAAGGGATTTTTTATGCGATTTCTCTTCAAGCAAGCGCAGACAAGCTTTATAGAAACTTACCTCGGGAAAGTCACCCAGCTTATCTATCCGCCATAGTTCAGCTTTTCGACAGTCGTGGAACTCCTGAGCTTGTTTTCTGTACGTTGTTCCAAGAGATTCTTTAATACGCTTGCCGCCCGGCGTCGTGTAGTTGCCGTACCAGACGTTACCTCTGCGGAATAATGACATGCTTTTTTCTCCTCATGTGCATCAACCACGCTCACAGCGACAGTGTGCATAGGATTGTTAAGAGCCGCAATACATGCCTGCGGAGTAATGAGATAAGGTGACTTAGGCTTGGAGGGATTTTTGCGAGTGGCAACAAGCCGTCCAGAGCTGATCCAACTCTTTGCTGTTGGGCGAGAAATACCAAGAAAAATACATGCTTTACCTAGCGTAAATGTATACGCCTCCATGATGATTTACCTCTGCTAAAATTAGGCAACTGCGCCGTTCGTCATGACGGCAAGCGGGTGGGGAATGACCAATCGAAGAAATGCGTTGGTGAAGGTGATTTCAGGCTGTAACAGCCTTGATTAAGGTGCTGGGGGGAGCCTGTACACGAGATTGCGTAATTGCCTGATTTTGATATGTTCAATCCAACATCAAAAGCAGGTTACTTTATGGACGAAAAACAGTTACAGGCTCTGGCTAACGAGCTGGCCAAAAATCTCAAAACCCCTGACGATCTCAACCAGTTTGATCGCCTGCTGAAAAAGATCAGCGTTGAAGCTGCCCTTAATGCTGAAATGACCCATCA
>NZ_JAHWCO010000330.1:0-2828 GCF_020054415.1 Candidatus Symbiopectobacterium sp.
CTCCGATGATTACCCAAAAGTTCTATTTATTCAACAAAGCCTGAAAATGCTTGTCATCTCAGGTGTACACTTTTCTCATGAGGCCTAACTGCATGATTTTACGTTGCGAGGATCCGTCGTTTCGCTGGGCTGCCAGCATAAAATCTATTTATTCAACAAAGCCTAATAAAAGATGAAAACAAAAAATAATTAAGAACCGTTATTAACTCACCGCTCAATATATTAACCGTGGCAACATTAAATTAACAATTTAAACAATGTGGTTATGATTAAATCATATACGCTTGATAGTGCGTTAAATTAAATCTGCGCGAGCAAGTCAAAAATTGGTTTGCTAATTGATGCTATTGTTAAGTCTATTTCTACATTTATTTAACAAGTAATCGTATGGCGAAAACCTAGTAAACCAGAAATTAACATTGGGCGTGCTATTTGCGTCAGATCAAAATCTTAAGCTGGCTATCGATGGGGAAATGCGCTTAAATTGCGCCACATCAATTTTCACCAAAGGTGCGCCGAAAGGGGAAAGTTGATTTGAAAACAAAAACACAATCTGTGTCACGTAAAAACCTATTTATTGTAGGGGATTACAGACGTAATATAGCAGCTGCCCTGTTTGTGGTATTTTTTTAGCTATTTTTAACGTGTTTTTTTGGCGTGTTATTGGTTTAACGGTGAACTCTCGCTGTTTATAAAATCCGGTTCTGAAGCAATTTTCTGTTGTGTTCTTTTTGGGGGTCGTGTATTCAATATGTTGATTGCAGTGTGAAATGTCCGGTTTTGGATGTGGAATACAGTGGCTAAAGTTGATGTAAGATGCCCGTTTTGTGAACAGACATTTCCTGTGAAAAAACACGGTTATGGCAAAAGTTGCCATCAGCGTTACCGTCGTCAGTCATGCAAACACGGATGGCTACAGGGCTTACAACGACGAACTTTCAAAAGTAAAACACATTGTTAGCAAGCTGTATACACAGCGTATTGAGTGTGCACATCTGACACTGCGTAACCGATTGCAACGGCTCAATCGCAAGACGCTCGGATATTCAAAATCATCCGAAATGCACGATAGGTTCATCGGTACTTACATCGAACGCGAGTACTACGTTTGATGCTACATCAAATCATTGAATACACGATCCACCCAAGGTGATGCGCGATTTCCGGCTATTTACCGTGCTGGATGATGACCATAACAATTATCTGGAAATTGCCGCGATCCACGATGAGTAAGGCTACCGGATGATCCGTCAGGAGCTGTCCGCGCAGTATAACCTCAGCAATCAGGAACCCAATATTCAGGTCTGGAATGTGGATCTGCGCGGTAACCGCTCGCTGACGCTGCGCTATGTTCCTCATCACCGCGCACCGCTCGACAAGAGCAGCCACGATGTGATGAAGCCTGTACACCGACTGTGGGGATTTGATGTTTATCTGGAGCAACAGAATGCAGATGGCAGCGTAGAGTTGGTTGAACGCTGTCCGCCGCGTAATCCAGGTTTCAACTGAAGCCCAGTGTCACGTGTCGCGCTCACACAGTGCGCGACACGTGGCGACGTTAATTAGCGACGAACCTCAGCAATATCGCGCGGGATCTGGTTTTGCATGCTGTGCCAGATAGCACCGCTTTCTTTTCCGTAGGTACGCACGGCATCCATCACGCGCTCGTGTTGCCCTTCTTTCGCTATGGTTTCCAGAAGAGCATAAAAATCAATAGCCAGCTTACGCGCTTCCGGGTTCGAGAAGTAGTAACGCCCAACCCGCATATACAGCCCTTTCAGCCCGTTAAGGATTAATCCATAAATCGGGTTGCCAGAAACAAATGCCAATCCGCGGAAAATAGCATAATCCAGTTGCGTAAAGGCATCGGCGTTGTCTTCGACACTAGCACACTGTATTAATACCTCTTGACTCTTATCAGGGTGTTGACGCAGGGCGGTACGAATAAAGATCGCAGCAATGTTGGTGCGCACGGCCAGCAGATTATCAATCAGTTGCGGCACGCTGTCATGATCGAGTCTTGCCAGCGTTTCCAGAATATTCAGCCCTGATGTTTCCCAAAAATTATTAATTTTCGTTGGCTTACCGTGCTGAATCGTCAGCCAGCCATCACGCGCCAGGCGCTGTAACACCTCGCGTAACGTGGTTCGGGTTACCCCGATCAGTTCCGATAATTCACGTTCCGCAGGTAAGATAGAACCGGGAGGAAAACGATTATTCCAAATACTTTTGATAATATATTCTTCCGCGAATCCAGCAGGACTTTGCGCCTTGATAACCATGTGTGTGATGTTCCATTGCGATATAAAAGCGGACTCATCATACCAGAGCAGTCCGCTATCACATAGCGTGGCAGGGAGACAAAAACAGAATTCCGACAGAAACTGTGACACTTCACAAGCTGATTTATTTAAAAGTCACCGCATTGGGCTTAGTATTGACCACATCGTTTACCGTCAGTGAACGGTAAATCAGATTTCACACCGTTAGACAATAAGGGAACCGCAAAGAAAATGACGGACATGTCGATAAGACGCGCACTGCAAAATAATTTTCTGGGGCAATGCCCCGGTTGGTATAAATTAACCCTGCTGGGTTTCCTAGTCGTGTAGGCTTTTTTGAATAAATCAGAACTTGTAACGACTGCGACAATACGGGTCGATTGTTACTTGATTAGAATACTGTTCTGCATTCCTAATAGCGTGATCCGGTTAAGCGCTTTGACCATGGCCATGGCTTCACCCACCTGAGCATCGTAGTCTCTCAGACTTAGATGACCACCCAGAAGCCTTTTGAACCGGAACATGGCCGTTTCAGCCACTGAGCGC
>NZ_JAHWCO010000510.1:0-1356 GCF_020054415.1 Candidatus Symbiopectobacterium sp.
AAGAGGCCGCGCGTCAGGCGCTGGAGGCGTTCGGTGGGACATGGGATCGCCGCTATCAGCAGATAAGCCGGAGCTGGCAGTCAAACTGTGCAAACCTGTCGACATTCTTCTCGTACACGCAGGAACTTCGCAAGATAATCTACACGACGAGCGCTATAGAATCACTGAACAGCGTGATCCGGCATGCAATCAAGAAACGCAAGGTGTTCCCGACTGATGACCCGGTGAGGAAGGTCGTATTGCTGGCAATCCAGGCGGCATCACAGAAATGGACGATGCCCTTACAGGACTGGCGTATGGCAATGAGTCGCTTTATTATCGAGTTCGGTGATCGCCTTGACGGTCACTTCTGAGGAAAGGCATTTACACAAAATCTTAAACAGGCTCCCGTGAGCGCGCGTTTTGTTCTGAGGAGTTCGCACGATGCAAATCGACTGGTTTAAAGTCATCATCGATATCGAACGTGCGGGCATGACGCAGCAACAGATAGCGCAAACCGTCCACGTATCTAAGTCAGCGCTGTATGGCTGGAAAGCGGGAGCGGTACCGCGCTACGACGACGGGGAGGCGCTAATTCGCTTATGGGAACTGGTCACAAACAGAGCGCCGCAAGAAATCCCTTACACCCGTTTTTTTCAAAGGCGGTACCTCAGGCGCTAACGTGTCAAAAATACCCGGTTCGTTGCATTATCATGGCGAACGGCGATACCCGCCATTTGTTACAAAAATATTGTTTTCAAAAAGCACCCATTCCGGCGCAGTAAACACGATCTTTTGCGCCCTTCACCCTGTTTTATGTTTGAGCGCCATTTCGTCGGTGCGCTTAACGGCCATTATGTTAAATAGCCCACCGAATCGATTATTTTAGTCGGAAAACCGAACAGGCCTTTACGCATGCTGCAAGCTCCAAATGCCAACGGAGTAAGCAACATGGGTCGACCTAAAAAGCAAATCGAAGTTCCGGGCGAAATCATTACGTCATCGGAGGTGGAGGGTACTGCTAACCCCCCTGAACAACTGAACGCCGCCACCGCTGGCGCAACGGTTATTACTGAAACGACGTTAACGAACGGGCAGCAGAGCGGAAATGTGGAAGGCAATGACCAGCAAGCCCGCATCGCTGCGCTTTCTGGACTGAACGCCGCCGCATTTCAAATCATCACTAAATTCGACGCGTATGGCTTTACCGACCTCATTGATCAGCCGTTAACGAATAACCTCGATTTTATCGACCTGGTTACACAGGCCACCACGCAAACCACCAGTACCGCAGTCACCAACGAGGACGGGCAGCGCAAGCCGCATAAAGCCCCCGTACTGACTGACGAGGGCTGGCACGTTCCCAGCTAAGGAGAA
>NZ_JAHWCO010000045.1:0-1605 GCF_020054415.1 Candidatus Symbiopectobacterium sp.
CTCAGGTGGGTGAAGCCATGGCCATGGTCAAAGCGCTTAACCGGATCACGCTATTAGGAATGCCGAACAGTATTCGCATCACGTAACAATCGACCCGTATGGGGCGCAGTCATTACAGTTCTGATTTATTCAACAAAGCCGCGCTGACACCAAATCCAACGTATCCACATCCATCTTGCTCACCATCTCATAGAGCTCCACTTATTGGGCTTTCGGTGTTTCCGTCATCAGCGCCCAACGTTGGTTACTGGCAACAAGCGTCTGCTCAGACCCCGCCTTACGTAGCTCATAGCTGTCTTTGCCGGGTTTATCGATATCCATATCACGGTGATTGTGCTTTATCACACCAATGTGTAGCCCTTTCTCTTTAAGGAGTGGGATCACGTGGGTGAGCAAAGTGGTTTTCCCGGTACCGCTATACGCGCTAACGGCAAGCAGGCGTGGGCGATGCAACTCAGTCATGTTTGGCCTCTTGCCAATTGGAGAGATCGTCTGGGGTGTTCAGGTTTTGGAATGCCAAAGGGCAGTCCGCAAAAAGTACGGGAGTCGCCTCGATCTCTGCCAGAAAAAGCATCAGCTTACGATCGCCACGTTCCAGGTAGGTTTCAAGCTTTGGCATCAGGGAACGGTAGATAAGCAACAAGGTTGGATGTTCTCTCTGTCCATCGTTTACGTAGGCGGCATGCCCTTGCTGTTTGCTGTGCCACAGTCTCTCCACCAGATCGGTGGGTAAATTAGGGACATCGCAGGGCGCGAAAACGGCCCATTCCGTCTCGATGATTTTCAGGCTGGATAAGATACCTGCCAAGGGGCCTGAAAAGCCATTCGGTAAGTCGCTAAAAACGGTGCAGCCACTTTCCTGATAAACAGCCTGGTTACGATTGGCATTGATGTAGACGCGGTCCACTTGGGGTTTCAGGCGGGTTAAAACGTGTTGGTAGAGCGGTATGCCGCGCAACGTTAATAGTCCCTTATCCTGCCCGCCCATTCGGCTGGCATGGCCACCTGACAGAATGATGCCTGTGATCATGTTATCCCTCGTTGTCGCGCCGCAGAGGCTCTATTCTGGGCAAAATAATTCCTGACGCCAAGCGCTTTCCACCCGTGATTAAGGCTGTTAAGGTGATATCCACGCTTGTGTATACAGTATAAGAGGATTAAATCATGAAATGTCATCGCGTTAACGAGTTGGTTGAGTTACTGCATCCTGCCTGGCAAAAAGATCAGGACCTGAATCTGGTCCAATTTTTACAAAAACTTGCACAGGAGGCGGGGTTCCAGGGGCAGCTAAGTGAGCTGACAGATGATATCCTGATCTACCATTTGAAAATGCGTGACACGGATAAAGAGCAGGTCATTCCTGGCTTGAAAAATGATTATGAGGAAGATTTCAAAACAGCATTGCTGCGAGCTCGTGGTGTTATCAAGGACTGATGGGTCGTGTATTCAATATGTTGATTGCAGTGTGAAATGTCCGGTTTTGGATGTGGAATACAGTGGCTAAAGTTGATGTAAGATGCCAGTTTTGTGAACAGACATCTCCTGTGAAAAAACACGGTTATGGCAAAAGTGGCCATCAGCGTTACCGTCGTCAGTCATGCAAAC
>NZ_JAHWCO010000726.1:0-1208 GCF_020054415.1 Candidatus Symbiopectobacterium sp.
CTCAGGTGGGTGAAGCCATGGCCATGGTCAAAGCGCTTAACCTGATCACGCTATTAGGAATGCCGAACAGTATTCGCATCACGTAACAATCGACCCGTATGGGGCGCAGTCGTTACAAGTTCTGATTTATTCAACAAAGCCATTTTGATGTTCAAAGCCGCTCTCCTGGCGTTGAAAAGAGGCGGTCATAAAAAAGATAGGCTTACCGTTTTGGATGGCGCTGATACGTCGCGCGCTAAAACTGTTGCCATCGCGCAGGTTCTGCACATCGTAGACAATGGGTTTTCGGTTGTCTCCCGGCAATAAAAAGTAGCTATGGAACGAGTGCAACCCCCGACCCGCTTCGACGGTCTGTTTGGCCGCATACAGTGCCTGACCGACCACCTGCCCGCCGAACACCTGGCGTAGCCCTAAATCTTCGCTTTGTCCCCGGAAGAGTCCTTCCTCAATCTTTTCCAACTTCAGCAATTCGAGAAGATGCTGTAGTGCATGGCTCATTGTTGCTCTCCCTTGGCGGAAATAAGTGTTGTTAACGTATAACGGTAAGTCATCAAACTTCAGCATCGGCATTTTCGAAAAATGATAAATTAAGAATGTTGAACGCTGCCAAATGGCTAATGTGGGTCATACTTTCATTATCGCGTCAATGTATGTATGCAGCGCAAAGCGTTTCTGTTGTGCATTGCAGCTCATGCCTGACGTCGTTACAGACAATAACGAAAGGAGAATCGCCAATGAAATTATGGCATATCTTAGGTGGTATCACGTTATCTGTCGTGTTGACTGGCGCGGCGGCAGCAGCGACAACGGTCACCGATTCTCCGACCGCTGCACAAACCCAGCTTGCCATGCCTGCGGTCAGCGGTACCATTAATCTGCATCAGCGCATCGCGCTGCCGCCCGATGCAGCCTTAACGGTTACCGTTTCTGATGCCAGCGTGTCGGACGCACCGTCGCGCGTGCTGGCGCAAAAAGTGGCGTGGACGGACGGGAAACAGGCTCCTTTTATCTTCTCCTTGCCGTATAACCCTGCCGACGTACAGCCGAATGTGCGTATTCTGCTTAGTTGTATTAGTTGCGACTAGATCTGACACTGGACCTTGAAAGGTTGAGAGTTACCGGTTTTGATATGGGTGTCTAATCCTTAAACAAAACGCGAGGTAACTCTCATGCTTCATACTAACAATCCCATTATCAAACACAAAGCC
>NZ_JAHWCO010000337.1:0-2921 GCF_020054415.1 Candidatus Symbiopectobacterium sp.
CAATCGGTTACGCAGTGTCAGATGTGCACGCTCAATACGCTGTGTATACAGCTTGCTAACAATGTGTCTTACTTTTGGAAGTTCGTCGTTGTAAGCCCTGTAGCCATCCGTGTTTGCATGACTGACGACGGTAACGCTGATTTCCACTTTTGCCATCACCGTGTTTTTTCACAGGAGATGTCTGTTCACAAAACGGGCATCCTACATCAACTTTAGTCACTGTATTCCACATCCAAAACCGGACATTTCACAATACAATCAACATATTGAATACACGACCCCCTTCGTCACCAACAGGGTGACGTCATCAAGGAAGTTGTGTTACCTTGACGCAAAATGTACTTTATTTTAAGGTCCAGTTTATCGAAAGTGGCTTTTTAATCCATTTGGGAGTCTACGATGGCTGCACGGCGAATCTGCTCTGCCTCATTACAGCGTCTGCTCGGTAACTGGCAGCAACCCGAATCACGCACTCCGGCTTATCGAAAGCTAGCAGATAGCCTGCGGTTGCTGATCCTGGATGGACGTTTGCCGCTGGATACCCGTCTTCCGGGTGGGCGCGACGTGGCGGAGATATTGCACATCAGCCGTACCACAGTGACCGGCGCCTTGGCCGAGTTGCGCAGCGAGGGTTATCTTGCCAGTCGACAGTGCTCCTGCTCCCTCACAACGCTACCCATCGCGCGTACTGAACCGGATTTGGCCCGTCTGCCGTTGCCTGCAATCGATCTCTCCTGCGCCGCCCTGCCCGCGGTTCCAGAGATCCATCATGCCTGTACCCGCGCCCTGTCTCAGTTGCCAGAGTACCTTGAACACAGCGGCTATGACGCTGCCGGGTTGCCACGACTGCACAGCGCGATTGCGCAGCGCTACAACGCGCGCGGCCTACCCACTACGGCGGATCAAATCATGGTGGTAAACGGCGCGGTCAGCGGTTTTACCCTGCTGCTACGACTGCTGACCTGCCCGGGCGACCGCGTAATTATTGAACACCCCACCTACCCTCATGCGATTGGGGCGATAAAAGGCGCGGCCCGTCGCCCGATTCCTGTGGCACTCCACGATCAGGGGTGGGATACCGATGGCCTTGCATCACGATTGCTCAGGCAGCTCCGCGTCTCGCCTACCTGATCACCGATTATCACAACCCCACCGGCCGCTGCATGAACAACCCCACGCGCCAAATTGTGGCGGAGATCGCGGCACGCACGCGCACGCCAATGGTGGTCGATGAAACCATGTCGGAACTGTGGTATGACGTGCTGCCACCACCGCCGCTGGCCGCCTTTGATGACAGCGGGCACGTCATCATGCTGGGATCGGCGGGCAAAAGCTTTTGGGGCGGACTGCGACTCGGCTGGATTAGAGCCAGCGCCCGCACCATCGCCGCATTGATACAAATGCGCGATACTGTGGATTTGCGTTCTCCATTATTGGAACAGCTCGCCTGTGCGGAACTGTTGCAGGACGCAGAACAGATTTTACCTGCACGCCGCGCCGGATTGCGTCAGCAGCGGGACGAGACCGGTGCCGCCATCGCCCGCCAGTTTCCTGAGTGGCAGTTGAATACGCCCAGCGGTGGCCTCTGTTGGTGGGCAGAGCTGCCACAACCCGTCTCCACCATGTTGGCAGCAAATGCAGAAACCTTGGGGATACGGATTGGCGCAGGACCGCGTTTTGGAATTGAAAGGGCTTTTGAACGCTTTTTGCGCGTCCCTTTTACGCTGCCAGTCAATGAAATTGAAGATGCTCTAATACGCATCAGGCCGGTGTGGGATCGTATTGCATCCCACCGCGTCAGTTATCCACGCGGTGGGTTGATTTAAGGTTATTGCCCGTAATAGGCTTTTTTACCGTGCTTACGCAGGTAGTGCTTATCCAAAAGTTGCTGCGGCATCGGGCCAACGTCCGGTGTCAGTTGGCGGGTAAATATGCCCATGTAGGCGATCTCTTCCGGTACCACCGCGTTATGCACAGCGGTATCGGCATCCTTTCACCAAGCGAAGGGGCCGTGTGCGTTGACAAGCACGGCGGGGATATCCAAAGGGGAAAGCCGGCGTTGATGAAAGGTTTCTACAATCACATTCCCCGTTTCCCCATTCATAGTGGCCGTCGATCTCCGCGTCTGTCATCAGACGGGTGCAAGGGATTGCGCCATAAAAGTAATCGGCATGGGTGGTGCCAAAGGCCGGCAAATCTTTGCCCGCCTGCGCCCAAATTGTCGCATGGCGTGAGTGCGTATGCACAATGCCACCAATCTGATCAAACGCCAGATAGAGCACGCGATGTGTATCTGAATCCGATGAAGGCTTCTTGCTTCCTTCAACCACGCGCCCGGTTGCCAGCTCCACCACCACCATATCTTCGGCGGTCATCACCGGGTAAGCCACACCCGACGGTTTGATGACCATCAGCCCCTGCTGACGATCGACTGCACTGACATTTCCCTAGGTAAAGATCACCATGTGATGCGCTGGCAGCGCCAGATTCGCCTCCAGCACCTGCTGTTTGAGTTCTTCTAACATCATTCGCCCCGTTTCATCCGATATGATATTGTCGGGGAGTCGGAGTGCCGCACCTATGGGCTAACTGGCTAAAAACCCTGCTACGATCTGCTACGCATTACCCTTTATGTGCATATTCGCATGCGATCGATCATCGATTCGCATCTAAGGTCGATCACGTTTTCGCATCGTATCGATCATCCGAGAACCTAACTTTTTTATCGTTTTAGCGTGTTTCTTCTGCGCTTTCCACTACCGGGCTATTTTTCCTTAATTATTCTCCCTTAAGCTCCAGTCTGTGGGCGTTGTGGATCAGCCGATCCAGGAAGGCATCGGCCGCCGTAGGGTTTTCCATCACACCGTACCATTGCTCCACCGGCAACTGGCTGATCAGGATCGTACTGGTTTGCCCATATC
>NZ_JAHWCO010000546.1:0-2224 GCF_020054415.1 Candidatus Symbiopectobacterium sp.
CCGCGCTGCTTGAGGGCCTTGTTATAAGAGGGCCAGTTGGTGATTTTAACATTTTGTTTTGCCATGGAGACCTGATTTTGAAACAACTGTGGTGATCTGCTCCGATGATTACCCAAAAGTTCTATTTATTCAACAAAGCCCGTTCTGATTAGTAATGCGCGAAACCACCATGGGGATATTTACATGGGTCCACTTGTTAACTAACGCCTCCATGACAAACAGGCCGAGGATAGATGCCCCCTCGGTCATCTTTTGCAGGAAGCAGCCGCCCATATCACTGACGATATCGATGCCTTTACGGTAACCGTAAGCCACTCCGTAATAGCGCACCAACAGACGTACCAGGTTAAACAGCACGAAGAACAAGATCGGGCCGGGCAGGCTGCCACTCATGGCGATACCCGCACCCAGCGCGGCAAACACCGGACGGGCGGTTCCCCAGAAAATCGGGTCGCCGATACCGGCCAACGGTCCCATCAGACCAACTTTCAGACCGTTGATCGCGCCGTCATCAATCGGGGCACCGTTGGCACGCTGTTCTTCCATCGCCATAGCGACGCCCAGTACTGGCGCTGCTA
Source organism: Candidatus Symbiopectobacterium sp. (assembly GCF_020054415.1). Classification (NCBI taxonomy): domain Bacteria; kingdom Pseudomonadati; phylum Pseudomonadota; class Gammaproteobacteria; order Enterobacterales; family Enterobacteriaceae; genus Symbiopectobacterium; species Candidatus Symbiopectobacterium sp. The sequence goes on from NZ_JAHWCO010000546.1 coordinate 579, forward strand.
CGAAAGGTTGCGTGTTAAAAAACTCCAGATGGCGTTTGATCGCGTGTTTACGCTCTTCCGAGTTTTCTGGATACAGACGACGAATGACGGGCACCATGGAAAAACAGAATCCCAGCGCCTGCATACGTTCGAAGTTCCACGATCCCTGAAACAGGTTGGAGCGAATAAACACCGCACGAATATCGCTGGGCGTCAGTTTTTTCTCTTGTGTTGAATCAACCATTTATTTCACCCCTGTTAGTCCAGTTCGTTATCAAGATCGTTGCTGCCCGATGCACTGGCGGGTTGCCCCTGCGCCTTGTTGTATTTCGGACTTAACTGGATGTACATGATCGCCATGACAATACCGATAACCCCCAGCGCAACCAGGTTGAACTGGGTGAAGGCGGCAGTAACGAAGCCAAGATAGAAGAACGGCATCAGGTAGCCAGCACGCATCATGTTGATAACCATCGCATAACCAACAACAACGATCATACCACCTGAAATATTCAGCCCGTTGTTCACCACCTCAGGGATGGAGTTCAGCAGTGTGTGAACCGCTTCCGTACCGACGGACACGGCCACAATCAGCGCCGGAATGGTGATACGCATCGCCTGCAATAGCAGGGCAGAAACGTGAATCCAACTGATGGCGCTTAAATTACCGCGTTCCGCTGCGCTGTCAGCGGCGTGTTGGAAGGCCACGGTGATGGTACGAACGATAATGGTTAATACCTGACCTGCTGCGGCAAGCGGGATAGCCAGCGCAATACCGGCCCCAACGCCCTGACCACCGGCGATAACCAGAATGGTAGAGATGATGGACGCGAGTGCAGCATCAGGTGCTACAGCAGCACCGATATTCATCCATCCCAGCGCGATCATTTCTAGGGTCCCGCCGATGATGATCCCGGTTTGCAAATCACCGAGCACGGCGCCAATCAATGTACAGGCGACTAGAGGGCGGTGAAACTGGAATTCATCGAGAATAGACCCCATCCCCGAGACGCATGAGACGAGAAATATCAGCACAAGTTGAAGTGTTGTTATCTCCATTGTACTTCTCTTATGAGAAAACTGTCTGAGTAAACATGGTCAAAATAAACATAGTCGAGACAGCGCATTAGGCTGTGTCCCTTAATTGCCTGAGTTATAGTAACCGTATGTTTCCACAGTATATTGAACTATGGCTCGCTACGACCTTCCCGATGAGGCATGGATGACCATCCAGTCTTTACTGCCTGCTGAACCAGCAATACCACGTGCCGGACGTCCATGGGCAGAACATCGTAAAATCATCAATGGTATGTTCTGGATTCTGTGCTCAGGTGCTCCATGGCGTGATTTACCTGAGCGATATGAATGGTCTGCCACGGCGCTGGATGGCAGTAATATCCGGGCGCTGAAATGTGCTGCCGGTGCTCAAAAAAACGTCCCGATATCGCCGGAGATAACGGTCTGGGTCGCTCTCGCAGTGGTTTTGGCACCAAAATCCATCTGGCAACAGACGGAAGTGGTCTCCCGTTAAACATCCTGCTGAGCCCCGGACAGGCTCACGAAAGCCAGTTCGCATTACGTCTTCTGGACGGTATTGGTGTTCGGCGCCAGAATGGCAGCATGAAGCGTCGTGGTTATGCGGTGCTGGCTGACAAAGCTTATTCAGG
>NZ_JAHWCO010000729.1:0-1344 GCF_020054415.1 Candidatus Symbiopectobacterium sp.
AGGTGGGTGAAGCCATGGCCATGGTCAAAGCGCTTAACCGGATCACGCTATTAGGAATGCCGAACAGTATTCGCATCACGTAACAATCGACCCGTATGGGGCGCAGTCGTCACAAGTTCTGATTTATTCAACAAAGCCCCATGGAGATAGAGAGTAATCCCTTGCGCCCCTCTTTGGGGGCTTCGCTAAGGAAATTCGTTTTGAGCCGACATCGTTGCGTTCCTCTGAATATGCCCTCGCGAGGGCTGATAAAAACGCGGGAAACACAGCAATATCCGTGCACGTTTTACGGCAGAAAAAGATGGATAAACAGAATAACGTTATCAGTGCATGGTGCACACTTATAGACGTTTTTCACTGTTTATCCGCACCGTCTTTGTGCAGGGTGGTGTGCATTACACAAAAATGGGGGATGTCTTTTAGCAGGGGAAAAGGCAGAACCGACGTTTAAATCCAGGGAATATGCTAAATAATTCGCCTGATCATTTGCGACTGGTTTATTATTGCTAGTAAATCTGGCTCTTATGTTATTTTCCGTTCATGTTAGTGGCGTATTTTCTTTCTGCGGCGTTGCGGTTCAGGCTGTAGAAACGCAGTAGTGGGCTGTTGGCATGAGCTTTGATGATTTGACGAACGCTGTTGTGATGAGCATTGTTGCGATGAACATTGATACAACGTTCCTACCGATACCCGAGGGTATCCGAGGTTTCTGTGCAGTTAACCAGTTTTACGGATTACGGATTACGCGCGCTGATCTACATGGCATCACTGCCTGAAGGGAAGATGACGAACATTACTGAAGTGACGCAAGTGTATGGCGTCTCTCGTAATCATATGGTCAAAATTATCAATCAACTTAGTCGGGCCGGCTTTGTGATGGCAGTGCGCGGTAAAAATGGCGGCATCCGTTTGGGCAAGCCAGCGCAAACCATTCGCATTGGCGATGTGGTACGCGCGCTGGAACCGCTGTCTCTGGTCAACTGCAACCATGATTTTTGCCACATCACGCCGGCATGCCGCTTAAAAGGGGTGCTGCAAGAGGGCGTTCAGCGCTTTCTCTCAGAACTGGACCAACATACGTTGGCCGATATGGTGAAAGAGAACCCACCGCTTTATAAATTATTTGTACTAGCTCAGACCTGATCTGACAGTTACCGATTATTTATACAGGTGTCTGTCAGATTACATCTGGTTCAGATTCTTTGTATTAGTCGCGACTAGATCTGACACTGTACCTTGAAAGGTTGAGAGTTACCGGTTTTGATATGGGTGTCTAATCCTTAAACAAAACGCGAGGTAACTCTCATGCTTCATACTAACAATCCCATTATCAAACACAAAGCC
>NZ_JAHWCO010000564.1:0-1199 GCF_020054415.1 Candidatus Symbiopectobacterium sp.
CTGTTTAATTACTTAATAATCAGTTTCTTGATGTAGTTCTATATAACATCAGGCCTGATATTCATTGTGATTAGTTGTGATTGACCAGGCTATTCGCGCCAGTTTGTTTGCCAGAGCACAGGCGACAATATTTGAATGTTGGTTATCGAGTTGCCCCCGAACCCATTCAGCAAGCCTGCCCTGCTGATGTTCAAGTCGCATCATGAATGAGCGGGCACATTGAACCAGAAGTTTGCGTAAATTTTTATCACCTCGTTTGCTTATTCCCAACAGAGTCGGTTTTCCTCCTGTGCTGTATTGTCGCGGTACAAGCCCTGTGGAAGCCGCAAAATCCCTGCTACATGAAAATTGTTTTCCATCGCCGAGCTGTGATGAAAGTAAGCTGGCAGTAATCGGCCCGACCCCTGGAATTGTGGTCGTGTATTCAATATGTTGATTGCAGTGTGAAATGTCCGGTTTTGGATGTGGAATACAGTGGCTAAAGTTGATGTAAGATGCCCGTTTTGTGAACAGACATCTCCTGTGAAAAAACACGGTTACGGCAAAAGTGGCCATCAGCGTTACCGTCGTCATTCATGCAAACACGGATGGCTACAGGGCTTACAACGACAAACTTCCAAAAGTGAAACACATTGTTAGCAAGCTGTATACACAGCGTATTGAGCGTGCACATCTGACACTGCGTAACCGATTGCAACGGCTCAATCGCAAGACGCTCGGATATTCAAAATCATACGAAATGCACGATAGGATCATCTGTACTTACATCGAACGCGAGTACTACGTTTGATGCTACATCAACTCATTGAATACACGACCCTAACACGCGCAATGGCTACTCCACAAAGACTGTTAGCACCGGCGATGGTCCGCTGGAACTGCGTACACCACGTGATCGTGATGGTTCCTTTGAACCGCAACTGGTGAAGAGAAACCAGACCCTGATCACCGGGATGGATAACCAGATTTTATCGTTGTATGCCAAAGGGATGACCACCCGAGAAATTGCCGCTGCGTTCAAAGAACTGTATGACGCTGATGTCTCACCCGCCCTGGTATCGAAGGTCACCGATGCCGTTATGGTGCAGGTTGTTGAATGGCAAAATCGCCTCCTAGATTCGGTTTATCCCATTGTTTACCTTGACTGTATCGTTCTGAAAGTCCGGCAGGACAGCCGCGTTATCAATAAGTCTGTGTTC
>NZ_JAHWCO010000192.1:0-3063 GCF_020054415.1 Candidatus Symbiopectobacterium sp.
GCGCTGCTTGAGGGCCTTGTTATAAGAGGGCCAGTTGGTGATTTTAAAATTTTGTTTTGCCATGGAGACCTGATTTTGAAACAACTGTGGTGATCTGCTCCGATGATTACCCAAAAGTTCTATTTATTCAACAAAGCCCTTCTGGATCAAAATATACCCGTGTTGGTATGCACACTATCGGCTGAATAAGCAGTATCTTTATGCTGTTTGATCGTAACTAACGATTGAATAATAAAAAACAATAGTTGTAATATTTGAAAATAATAAATTGATCGTTATATGCTTTAAGATTATGTGAACGAGCAAGTCAGTCACGATAATGTGATACACATCACAAATCATCTTCCGGTTTGCTTTTTTATAAATAGTAGTAAAACGCTCAGGGCTCGCCATTCTCCACGCTTTTCCTTTCACTGTGTTACTCCTTATTGCGTGATCCATCGCTCAAAAAAGAAACAAATTTTGGCGCACCATTACACTTAACTATTTTTTGACATATCTTTAACAAGGTTAAAGGAGAGCGCTATGAGCCAATATAATAAACATACCATACCCGCCTCAGTGGCGGAGAACGCCCTGATTAACGCTGAGCAGTATCGCGAATGGTATCAGGCATCGATCAATGATCCCGAAACCTTTTGGCGGGAGCATGGCAAGATCGTCGATTGGATCAAACCGTACACTGAAGTTAAAAACACCTCTTTCGATCTAGGTCATATCCGTATTCGCTGGTTCGAAGATGGTATGTTAAATGTTGCAGCCAGCTGTCTTGATCGACACTTAACCACCCTTGGTGATCAAACCGCCATTGTGTGGGAAGGAGATGACGCCACCCAAAGCAAAACTGTGACTTACCGCGAACTTCACCAAAGCGTCTGTCGTTTTGCTAATGTGTTGAAATCTCTGGGCATTAAAAAGGGCGATGTGGTCGCTATCTATATGCCAATGGTGCCCGAAGCGGCGGTTGCCATGCTGGCATGCACGCGCATTGGTGCCATTCATTCCGTTATTTTTGGCGGTTTTTCCCCCGAATCCATCGCCGGGCGCATTATCGATTCCAGTGCCAAGTTGGTGATTACCTCTGATGAAGGCATCCGCGCAGGGCGCACCATTCCGCTGAAAAAGAATATTGATGACGCGTTGCGCAACCCTGGTGTTAAAACGGTGGCACACACCATTGTTTACCAACGCACGGGTGGCGCTATCGATTGGCACGAAGGACGCGACCATTGGTGGCGTGATCTGATCGCCGGTGCAGACGATCACTGCCCGCCAGAAGCGATGAATGCCGAGGATCCGTTATTTATTCTCTATACTTCCGGCTCGACCGGTAAGCCCAAAGGCGTACTGCACACTACCGGAGGATATCTGGTCTATGCGGCCATGACCTTCAAATATGTGTTTGACTACCATCCCGGCGATATCTATTGGTGTACCGCCGATGTCGGCTGGATCACCGGGCACAGCTACCTGCTCTACGGCCCGTTGGCCTGCGGTGCCACCACGCTGATGTTTGAAGGCGTACTCAACTGGCCGGATGCACGCCGTATGGGACAAGTGGTCGATAAGCACCACGTCAATATCCTGTATACCGCCCCCACCGCTATCCGTGCGCTGATGGCTGACGGTGACAAAGCTATCGAAGGCAGCAACCGGAGTTCGCTGAAGGTAATGGGCTCAGTGGGCGAACCCATCAACCCGGAAGCCTGGGAATGGTATTTCAACAAGATCGGTAACGGCCAATGTCCGATCGTCGATACCTGGTGGCAAACGGAAACGGGCGGATTAATGATCACCCCACTGCCAGGAGCGATCGAAACCAAGCCAGGTTCGGCAACGCTTCCCTTCTTTGGCGTGCAGCCTGCATTAGTCGATAATCTGGGCACGCCGCAAGACGGGGCCACGGAAGGTAATCTGGTGATAACCGACTCTTGGCCAGGTCAGGCGCGTACGCTGTTTGGCGATCATGATCGTTTCGAACAAACCTATTTTTCGACCTTTAAAGGCATGTATTTCAGCGGCGACGGTGCCCGTCGCGATGAAGATGGCTACTACTGGATAACCGGCCGCGTGGATGACGTGTTGAACGTGGCGGGCCATCGTCTGGGTACGGCGGAAATAGAGTCGGCTCTGGTGGCACACCCAAAGATTGCCGAAGCCGCCGTGGTGGGCATCCCACACAGCCTGAAAGGCCAGGCTATCTACGCCTATATTACGCTCAACCATGGCGAAGAGCCTTCCAGTGCGCTGTACACGGAAGTACGCAATTGGGTACGTAAAGAGATTGGCCCGATTGCTACACCCGATATCCTGCACTGGACGGACTCGCTGCCAAAAACCCGCTCCGGCAAGATTATGCGGCGTATTCTGCGCAAAATCGCGGCGGGAGATACCAGTAATCTGGATGATATCTCTACGCTTGCCGATCCTGGCGTCGTTGAAAAACTGCTGGAAGAGAAACAAACCATGGACACGCCACAGTCTTAAACATCAAACGCAGTACGCGCTAAGCGAACCGATAGCAGATAACGCCAGACCCCAAGGGTCTGGCTTGGCTGGCTGTGCCCTAAAATAGGCAACGTTTTTACTCACAACCGGATGCAGACTCACTTACCGGAGATTTATGATGAATGACGTCCTCTACCAACGCATTGGCAACCACTCGGTGTTTAAGGAACTGGTGCGCAAACGTCAGCTTTTTGCCGTCTCGCTTTCTCTGATCGTCCTGGTGTTATACGTCAGCTTCATTTTGCTGATTGCCTTTGCTCCCACCTAGCTGGGTACCCCTCTTTATCCCGGAGCAACCATCACGCGCGGCATTCCTGTCGTGTATTCAATATGTTGATTGCAGCGTGAAATGTTCGGTTTTGGATGTGGAATACAGTGGCTAAAGTTGATGTAAAATGCCCGTTTTGTGAACAGAAATCTCCTGTGAAAAAACACGGTTATGGCAAAAGTGGCCATCAGCGTTACCGTCGTCAGTCATGCAAACACGGATGGCTACAGGGCTTACAACGACGAACTTCCAAAAGTAAAACACATTGTTAGCAAGCTGTATACACA
>NZ_JAHWCO010000688.1:0-8595 GCF_020054415.1 Candidatus Symbiopectobacterium sp.
CGCCTGTTTTGGATTAAAATGCTGATCGCTCCGGGATGCATCACCACGCTCTGGATTTAACATACTGATTTTACGTCAAGGGAATCCGCAGCCTTTATGGCTACGCAGCATAATATCTATTTATTCAACAAAGCCCATCAGATTGCCCAGCGTCACCGCCTGCAATACGGCGTTGCCCGCCACGGTCGCGTTGTAATGCCACAGCGTAATGCTGTCCAGGTAGGACATCACCGTGACCAAATCGGACCAAATCGGACCAAATCCAGTAGAGCACGCCGGAGAAAATCAGCAGCAACACCATCGTGGTCAAACGCAACGATTGCTGACCAATCTGATCCAGCGCCAACGGCGGTTCCGGTGCCGATTCGCTGCCCTCAGCCCCTTCTTTATTCAGGTTCTGACGACGCGCCGCAACGCTCAAACCATGGATAGTGGTCAGATAAACCAGGTTCCACACCTGTAACAAATACAGGCTTTCCACCCAACGCACCAGCAGTCGCAGCGTGGTATAGAAGTAGCCGCACACCATCAATCCCAGTAAGACCAACGGAAGGATCGCCATCACGGTAATCACGATCAACCGGATAGTGTGTGTCTCTTTTTCCCGCCAACTGTCACGACAGAGCGGGAACAACAGAATGCCCAACAGGATCAGGTTGCAGAAAATCACAATCTGCCCGATCACGTCATCCACCAGATAGAGCGGTGCTTTCTCGCTGATAACCGATCAGAAGATCAACGGCAGCAGCGCGCCACCCAAACGCAGCGCCTGACGGCGGTAGTGGGCTACCAGTGAAACGCTAAAATTGAAGTGCTGCTCATCGATACCGCCGGGTTTCATCGCCCGATAGAGCAAACCGAACACCAGCCACAGCAGCGCAAACTGCTGACTCATGCCCCACACGGCATCCCCGACGGCGTTTTCGGCATAGTGAAAGCACAGACCAAACGCGAGGATCAGCATAATCACCGGCAGCACCATCACGGTTTCCAATAACAAGGCTTGCGGCGTGTGGCGCTGCGAATCCCGTTTTAGCTGCCCGACATCATTCGACAAGCGCTCGATATAACCGGCGATAAGACGCCGCCGCCAATAGATCAGCCCGCTCACCAGCAGCATCGGTACAATAAAAATTAGCGCCCGTAACGCTCCCTGACGCCAGTCATCCCACTGGAAAGCCAGATTGGAATGACGCACTTGTTGTTTTAATCCCCCGGGCAACTCTTTCAGCCGGGCCCAATCCATCGGTTTATTACTGCTGACCCAGAAAATCTGCTGCGTCAGCGTATGCTGCAATGACGCCGTGACGCTGACCAACTGCTGACGGTTGATTTGCAGGTTAATAGCCAGCATCAGTTGGTTGCCCAGTTGCTTATTAAGCTGGTCGAGCAGTTCACGCCGCGTATCAAGGATCTGGTCCAGCGCATCGTGCACTTCGTCATCCAGTGCAACGCCTTTGTTGGCCACCATCAATTTGCTGATGTATTCGTCACCACGAAACAGCACATCACGCTGCTGATTGATCTCAAACTGCTCCAGACGAAGATCGGCAATTTGCGTACTCATGTCGTTCATGGACGAGGCAGAAGGCAGGTTAAGTTGCTGCTGATACAAGATGCGCGACAGCAACAAACTGCCCTTTAGCACGGTGACCTGCTCTTTAAGGTTACGTTCGGATTGCAGGGTGCGATCGAGCCAGTTCTTCACCTGAATGCTTTCCTGTACCAAAGTATTGCTCGACTGCGTCGCCGCAACCAGACGCTGGCTGAGTTGGTGGTTGCTTTCCATCTCCGCCTTCACCGGCGGGTTGTCCTAGATGCGCTGCGTGTCTTCCGAGGTTTGCGCCTCTTTGGCGGTTTTCTCCGACAGCGTTAGCCGTTTGCCGTTGAGTACCCCTTGCAACGCCTGCACCATTTTCTCTAACTGATTAATCTGGGCAGAGGCATAGTCGCGCAGCTTCTGTAGCAAATCTTGCAGCGTGGTGTTCACTTCTAGGATTTTACGCTGTTGCTCCATTTGCACCCCCACCAAGGCCTGCTCGGTTTGCAGCAGCGCTTGCTGGCTGGCGCGCAGCGCATTCTGACCGGCTTCCACACCGTTGAGCTGGTTGCGAATCTGCTGACTGCGCTGCGACAACGCGGTTAATGCGCTTTGTACACGTTCCGGCTGGGTTTGCAGAGAGAGCAAATGACTGCTGTAATTCGAGAGGTTTTCCTGCGCCGACTGTAAGTTATCCAGCGATTCATTGAGACGGGTTTCAAATTGGCACAACGAGAGCGCCTCAAGCGACGCCGTGGCAACATCATTATTGCTTAACTTAGCCAGATCGTCTGCCGCATGACGCAGTTTGGCGGGCGCTTGCGTCGCCTGTTGCTTTAGCTGTGCGGTCTCCTGGCGTACCCGATCAATGGCATCAAGAGACTCAAGCGTGTGCGTGAGATCCTGCTGCGTCAGCTTATCGGCTTCCGTCAGGCTTTTCTGCTTGCCGAGCGCGTCCAGCAGTCCCTGAATCTCACTGCGCGTGGGAATGTCATTACTGGTCGCAGCCTGTGCAACAGTAGAAAATCCAATGGAAAATAGCACTAAAAGGGCAACGCAGCGGGAAACAATCGATAGAATACGCGGGAAATCAAGGCCGCGAGAGAGGGACTTGCAGTACATGATACGTCGTCAGGCATAAAAAGAATGGCGAAGAATATCACGGTCCTGCACACTAACACACGGAGCAAACCTGACGAAAAAGTAACGATTCATTATAACGGACAGTGTGTTATAACAGATTAAATCTTACTCGGCGTTTTCTTGTACAGGCGTGACGAGCGGCAGTCTGAGTGCCGGGCTGAAACGCAGCATATCAATAAAGCTATCTACCAGGGTTGGCGCCTCCTGATGGATATCAAAGCTTTCAGGCAGAAACAGCCAGTTCTCCAGGATACCGTAGAAATAGGCGCGCAACGTCACTGCGGCACGACGCAAATGCAGATCGGACGGCAGAAAACCCAGTTGAATACTGTGATTGAGGCTATCCTCAATCTGTTCATAGCAGGAGAAATAGAGCGCCTTGCGTGCGTTATACGACAGTAACATTTCACCGACAAACTCACACTTATGGAAATTGATCTCCATTATCGAGCGCCACTGGGTGTCGGTCGTCGTCAAACGCAGCATATAGATCAGTAGCTCACGCATCACATGCAGTGGATTATCAGGGAATTTTGCCTGATACTCAGATTCGAAATCGTTGATTTTCGTCTCGGACAACGTCCAGATAGCATCAAACAACTCAGCCTTGTTTTTGAAGTGCCAATAAATCGCGCCGCGCGTGACGCCTGCGGCGGCAGCGATACCCGCCAGCGACGTGGCGGAGACGCCGAACTTGGAAAAAAGGCGTAAGGCTGTATCAATAATGTGTTGTCGTGTTTCCTGGGCCTGCTGTTTGGTTTTTCGTGCCATGGCGCTGTTTTTTAAAGGAAGCGTGATTTACATACATTCGAGAATGTATGTAACATAACACGCTTGCAGGATTATCGCAGCAATGGGTTTTAGGGCTTGTGATCCATTGGTCAAATTCAAATCGGACACTTGAGGTTTATTTATGAACAAAAACAGAAGGCTTATGCCTCTGGCGGCAGTCCTGATGCTTTCTGGCGGCTTAGCGCTCACCGGGTGTGATAATAAAAATGAAGGTCAGCAGCAAGGCGGCCAGAAAGCGCCTGAAGTCGGCATTGTGACCCTCAAAACACAACCGCTGAACGTGATTACCGAACTTCCAGGGCGCACTAACGCATTCCGCATTGCCGAGGTTCGGCCTCAGGTGAGCGGCATTATTCAGAAGCGTCACTTCGTCGAAGGGAGCGACGTGAAAGCGGGCACCTCTCTGTACCAGATTGATCCGGCAACCTATCAGGCTGCTTACAACAGCGCGAAAGGCTCGCTGGCGCAAGCACAGGCTCAGGCAGAAATCGCTCGCTTGACGGTGAACCGTTACAAACCGCTGGTTGGTACCAATTATGTCAGCAAGCAGGATTACGATCAGGCATTGGCAACACAGCGCCAGGCAGAGGCCAGCGTACAAGCGGCACAAGCCTCTGTGGATTCTGCGCTGATCAACCTGAACTACACCAAAGTGCTCTCCCCTATTTCAGGCCGCGTCGGTAAATCGACGGTCACCGAAGGGGCATTGGTGGCTTCCGGTCAGGCGACAGCGTTGACCAGCGTTCAGCAACTCGACCCGATCTATGTGGATGTGACGCAATCCAGTAATGACTATTTGCGACTGAAGCGTGAGCCGGAACAAGGCACGTTGAAACAAGCCGGTGGCAAAGCTACCGTGCTTTTGTTGCTGGATAACGGCACTGAGTATGCACAAAACGGTACGCTGGAATTTTCTGATGTCACGGTAGACGAAACCACGGGTTCTATCACCCTGCGCGCTATCTTCCCGAACCCACAACATGATTTGCTGCCCGGCATGTTTGTACGTGCACGCCTTGATTCAGGTGTGAACAATGACGCGCTGCTGGTGCCGCAACAAGGCGTGACGCGCAATCCGCGCGGTGAAGCCACCGCCATGGTTGTTGGTGAAGGTAACAAGGTTGAAACACGCACGCTCACGACAGCCCAGGCTATCGGCAGCAACTGGCTGGTGACCTCCGGCCTTAAAGCAGGCGATCGTCTTATCGTGACTGGGTTGCAGAAAATCAGACCGGGCGTGCCCGTCAGAGCAAAAGAGACGGCACCTGGGAATGGTGAAGAAAGACCTGCGCAGTCTGAACCAGCGAAGTCTTAACAGGAGCCTGTAATTCATGGCTAAGTTTTTTATTGATCGTCCCATCTTTGCATGGGTACTCGCCATTATGGTGATGCTGGCGGGGGCGTTGGCAATTATCAAGTTGCCTATCGCCCAATATCCGACCATTGCACCACCAGCCATTGAAATAACGGCGAACTACCCGGGCGCTGATGCTTCTACACTGCAAGACTCCGTGACGCAGGTTATCGAACAGAACATGAACGGTATCGATAACCTGCTCTACATGGCTTCCAGCAGTGATTCATCGGGTACAGTTCAGATTACGCTGACGTTTGACTCGAAAGCGGATCCGGACATTGCTCAGGTTCAGGTACAGAACAAACTGCAACTGGCGATGCCATTGTTGCCGCAGGAAGTGCAGCAACAGGGCGTAAGCGTACAGAAATCGAGCAGCAGCTTCCTGATGGTAGCCGGCTTTATTTCTGAAGACGGTTCACTGACGCAGCAGGATATCGCTGACTATGTGGCGGCCAATATCAAAGATCCGCTCAGCCGTACCAACGGTGTCGGTGGTGTGCAGTTGTTTGGTGCCCAATACGCGATGCGTATCTGGTTGGATCCGAACAAGCTCAATAGCTTCCAGATGACCACTGGTGATGTGGTAGCTGCCATCAAAGTGCAGAACAATCAGATTGCCTCCGGACAATTGGGTGGTACACCGCCGCTGCCGGGGCAGAAGCTTAATGCTTCTATCATTACCCAGACACGACTGAAATCTGCCGATGAGTTCTCCAACATTCTGCTGCGCGTCAACGCTGACGGTTCGCAGGTGCGCCTGCGTGATGTCGCTCGCGTAGAGTTGGGTGGTGAAGATTACAGCGTTATCGCGCGTTACAACGGCCAGGCAGCCGCAGGGGTCGGTATCAAACTGGCAACCGGTGCCAATGCTCTGGATACTGCCTCCGCCGTTAAAGCCGAGTTGGGTAAGTTACAGCAGTTCTTCCCGGCTGGATTGAAAGTGGTTTATCCCTACGACACCACGCCGTTCGTTAAGATCTCGATTAACGAAGTGGTAAAAACGCTGGCGGAAGCCATCGTGTTGGTGTTCCTGGTGATGTACCTATTCCTGCAAAACTTCCGCGCCACGCTGATACCGACGATCGCGGTGCCGGTGGTGTTGTTAGGCACCTTTGCCATCCTTTCTGCCTTCGGTTACTCGATTAACACCTTAACCATGTTCGCCATGGTGCTGGCCATCGGCCTGTTGGTTGATGACGCCATCGTAGTGGTGGAGAACGTCGAGCGCGTAATGATGGAAGAAGGGCTACCGCCCAAGGAAGCCACCAAGAAATCGATGTCGCAGATTCAGGGCGCGCTGGTCGGTATTGCGCTGGTACTGTCTGCGGTATTTATTCCGATGGCGTTCACGGGCGGTTCTACCGGTGCCATTTACCGTCAGTTCTCCATCACCATTGTGTCCGCGATGGTGCTGTCTGTACTGGTAGCGTTGATTCTGACACCGGCGCTTTGTGCCACGCTTCTCAAACCCATCGCGAAGGGCGACCATCACGAGAAAACGGATTTCTTCGGTTGGTTCAACAAGCTGTTTGAAAAGAGCACCCCCCATTACACCGATAGCGTTGCCAATATTTTGCGCAGTACCGGCCGTTATCTGGTGGTCTACCTGCTGATTGTGGTTGGCCTCGCAGTGCTTTTCATGCGTCTGCCAAGCTCCTTCCTGCCGGAAGAAGACCAGGGCGTACTCTTGACTATGGTGCAACTGCCCGCTGGTGCAACCCAAGAGAGCACCGAGCGCGTGCTTGAGCGTGTGACCAAGCACTACCTAGAGAATGAGAAAGACAACGTTAATTCTGTGTTTACCGTTAACGGTTTCGGTTTCTCCGGTCGTGGGCAGAACGCCGGCCTGGTCTTCGCCAGTCTGAAAGACTGGTGCGAACGTCCCGGAGCTGCAAACAAGGTTGGTGCCATTGCCGGTCGGGCTAATGCTGCCTTCTCGCAAATCAAGGAAGCGATCGTTATCGCCTTTAACGTCCCCGCCATCGTTGAGCTGGGTACCGCAACCGGTTTTGACTTCCAGTTGCTGGATCAGGCTAACCTGGGGCACGAGAAGCTGACCGCGGCGCGTAACCAACTACTGGGGATGGCCGCACAGCGTCCTGATACCGTGGTCGGCGTACGTCCAAACGGCATGGAAGATACCCCGCAGTTCCGTATCGATATCGACCAGGAAAAGGCTCAGGCGCTGGGTGTATCTCTGTCGGATATTAACGCCACGCTGGCAACCGCGCTGGGCGGCAGCTACGTCAATGACTTTATTGACCGTGGGCGTGTGAAGAAAGTGCATGTGCAGGCTGATGCGCCGTTCCGTATGCTACCAAGCGATATTGAGCGCTGGTATGTTCGTGGCAGCAACAACCAGATGGTGCCGTTCTCTTCCTTCTCACAAAGCCACTGGACGCACGGTTCACCACGTCTGGAACGCTATAACGGGCAACCGTCCATGCAGATTCAGGGGGAAGCAACCCCGGGTAAGAGTACCGGTGAAGCGATGGCACTGATGGAAGAGTTCGCCAAACAGTTGCCGGAAGGTATTGGTTACGACTGGACCGGGATGTCTTATCAGGAACGTCTGTCAGGTAACCAGGCACCAGCACTGTATGCCATTTCGCTGATTGTGGTGTTCCTGTGTCTGGCCGCACTGTACGAGAGTTGGTCTATCCCCTTCTCCGTCATGCTGGTGGTGCCACTCGGGATCATTGGTGCGCTGCTGGCCGCCGCCATGCGTGGATTGGAGAACGACGTCTACTTCAAGGTAGGGCTATTGACCACCATTGGTCTATCGGCGAAGAACGCTGTTCTTATCGTTGAATTCGCCAAAGACCTCATGGAGAAAGAAGGCAAAGGCCTGGTGGAGGCGACGCTTGATGCAGTACGTATGCGTTTTCGCCCCATCCTGATGACCTCGTTAGCCTTTATCCTCGGCGTAGTGCCGTTGGTAATCAGTTCCGGTGCAGGTTCCGGCGCACAGAACGCTGTAGGTACCGGCGTAATGGGCGGGATGATTACCGCAACGGTGCTGGCGATCTTCTTTGTTCCTTTCTTCTTTGTGGTGGTACGCCGCCGCTTTAGTGAGAAAAATGAAGATATTGAACACAGCCATATCGTTGAAAAACCGTAACTGAGTTATTCCCCAAAGGCCGCGAAAGCGGCCTTTATTTTGCCTACCTGTTTTAACCATCGCTCTGCTGTCACTCCGTCCCCCCCCCCCCCTCAGACACAAGAGGGTTGATCTTGTGTCTGAAGAAGCGCACAATTAGTTATTTTATAACATAACAAAGAGGTTTTTAATGAAAGCAAATATCCACCCGCACTACCGTACTGTAGCCTCTCACGGTATCACTGCTGATGAGTATTTTAGTTCGTGTATTCAATATGTTGATTGCAGTGTGAAATGTCCGGTTTTGGATGTGGAATACAGTGGCTAAAGTTGATGTAAGGTGCCCGTTTTGTGAACAGACATCTCCTGTGAAAAAACACGGTTATGGCAAAAGTGGCCACCAGCGTTACCGTCGTCAGTCATGCAAACACGGATGGCTACAGGGCTTACAACGACGAACTTCCAAAAGTAAAACACATTGTTAGCAAGCTGTATACACACCGTATTGAGCGTGCACATCTGACAGGCTTTGTTGAATAAATAGAACTTTTGGGTAATCATCGGAGCAGATCACCACAGTTGTTTCAAAATCAGGTCTCCATGGCAAAACAAAATTTTAAAATCACCAACTGGCCCTCTTATAACAAGGCCCTCAAGCAGCGC
>NZ_JAHWCO010000646.1:0-3494 GCF_020054415.1 Candidatus Symbiopectobacterium sp.
ACAAACACGCTTATCACGACTGGTGTCATGAAGGTGTTCGAGTTCGGCTTTTTGCTTGTCGGTAATAAATATCTTCATAGTGGGTGAGCATGATCTTCTTACCGCGTAAAATCAAGCATCTTCAATGATCACGGGTATATAAGGTGCATCAACGCACAGTTAAAAACCGTAGAGCCACGGCACCATGATGACACTGACAATCATCACCAGCACGGTGAATGGCACCCCCACTTTCACGAAATCACCAAAGCGGTAGCCACCCGGACCGAGCACCAGCGTATTCACCGGTGAAGAAACCGGTGTCATGAATGCCGCGGAGGCGGCAATAGCTACAATCATGGCGAAGGGATACGGCGAAACCCCCATCTGTTTTGCCGCAGCAATGGCGATCGGTGCCATCAACACGGCAGTGGCGGTGTTGGAAATAAAGAGCCCGATCATCGCACACAGCACAAACAGGCACACCAGCATCACCTGCGGCCCAGCCCCCCCCGCAACGTCCATCAGGGCATTCACAATCAGCGTTACACCACCTGTCTGCTGGAGCGCCAGCGCAAAGGGCATCATCCCGACGATCAAAATCAGGCTCGGCCAATGGATCGCACGGTAAGCGCTTTCCATATCAATACAGCGAAATTTTCCCATCAGCAAACAGGCAATCAACGCGGCAATCGCATTGGGGATTTCGTCAGTCAGCATCATGGCGACCATCAGCGCCAGACAGAACAGCGCGTGCGGAGCCTGGCTCACCGCAGGCGCAACGTCATCCACTTCGGCAGGGAGATTCAACACCAGCATCACATGCTTTTGCGATTGCAGTTGGCGGATCATACGCCAGTCGCCAAGCACCAGCAGGATATCGCCCAGTTGCAGCGGTTCATCGGCCAGCAATCCGTCCATCGCCTCACCATTGCGGCGGATACCCACCACAGAAAGCCCGTAGCGGCTGCGGAAGCCTACGTCATAAAGCGTCTTACCAATGAGCTCAGAATCGGGGATCAGAGACACTTCCGCCATCCCCACATCGCGAGCCTGTTCAGAAAAGTATTCACCGCGCAGCACCATCGGTTCCAAGCGCTGCGAGGTGCAAAACTCACGCAAATCGACCTCAGAGGCTGACATATCAATCAGCAACACATCGTTTAACCGCAGTTCGGTGTTACCCGCCACGCTGACCATCACGCGACGGAACTTACGCCAGCGCTCAATCCCCACCACGTTGGCACCGTAGCGCTGGCGCAGACGCAAATCATCCAGGCGGTGGCCAATAAAAGGTGAACCCGGTAGTATCGCCAAACGACGTGCCCTGCCCGTAAGCTTGTAATCGCGAATCAGGTCGCGGAAGGTCTTGCGCTTCCAGCCCTCTTTATTAGCCGCTAGCGGATCGACACCGCTCAGCCAGAATCGAGCCACCAGCTTGTAAGCAATGCCCAGCAGCAACACCACGACACCAATCGGGGTGACGCTGAAAAAGCCGAAACCGTGGTTGCCGTCACGCATCAACTCACTGCTTACCACCATGTTGGGCGGCGTCGCCACCAGCGTCATCATCCCGCTGATCAGGCCAGCAAAACTGAGCGGCATCATCAGCCGCCCCGGTGAGGTTTTCATTTTGGCCGAAACGCTCAGCACCACAGGGATAAAGATCGCCACCACACCGGTGGAACTCATAAATGCGCCCAGCGCCGCCACGGTCAGCATCAGTAGCACCAGCATCTTGATCTCACTGTTGCCCGCAACGCGAATCAGCCACTCCCCGACCTGATACGCCACGCCGGTTCTGACCAGCCCTTCGCCAATAACAAACAGCGCGGCAATAAGGATCACGTTGGGGTCGCTGAAGCCGACTAGCGCGTCCGACAGCGTTAAGGTACCGCTCAACACAAAGGCGATGATAACCAGCAGAGCCACCACATCCATGCGTAGCTTATTGTTGCTAAACAATAAGATAGCGATCAACAGCAGGGATAACACCCAGAGTAGTTCGCGGTTCAAATGATCCTCCCCAAAAAAACGCGTAAGCCAGCGGCAACACGGTCATTTATAACCGTCCAGACGGTAACAGCCTAAAAAATCACGCTTAACCCAAGTCTGTTCTGGTAGTCTGCCATAAAAAAACCCCGCCGAGGCGGGGTTTTATCAAAATTTATTGTTTTGAAATAAAAGGATTTACTTCTACAGTCATCCACAAATCGTCCACATCGAATATCAAGGCCCCCGTTCAGCCTCCGGGGCCTTTTCTTTGATATCTACTTTTAACAATGATTTTTTCGCATGGGAGATAGATATGCTGGATTTAGACTGCTTGCCATTACATCAATCACGGTTTGCCAGTATTCAAATTGTATGCACACCAGAGATGCAGGTATCGATTAAGGATTATTTTAATGACCATGGTTTTGAGGTTCATTCCCCGCTTTGCTTTTCGCACAATAGCTCGGATAAACTAAGCCTCATGTTTGAACTTGCTACACAAGCGAGGAAATTAGCAGGAGCCATTATGGGATTATTGAACCGGAACGATATTGAAATCGAAATCAGTCTTTGTACGGCTTTGTTGAATAAATAGATTTTATGCTGGCAGCCCAGTGAAACGACGGATCCTCGCAACATAAAATCATGCAGTTAGGCCTCATGAGAAAAGTGTACACCTGAGATGACAAGCATTTTCTACCAAAACTGGCATGGAAAAACAGCATGATTACCTATTATTCAACAAAGCCAACATTAGTTAGCGTCTGAACGCTATTCCAGAAGGCGATTACCGTCCAGCCAAGGGCTGAACAAACACTACGCCCATGTCCCACGGTTGCTCAATCCAAGTATCCTGTGGGATATCAACCACGTGGTCATCAACCAGTGGGCGCCCGGCGGGCTTGGCGAAGATGGTGATAAAATGCGCTTTCGGATACATATCGCGAATCGCTTTCGCCGTTCCCCCGGTATCCACCAGATCGTCGATCACGATAAATCCTTCACCGTCTCCCTCGGCACGTTTCAGGACAGTCAGATCACGCTGGTTGTCGTGGTCATAGCTGGAGATACACACGGTATCCACATGACGGATGCCTAATTCACGCGCCAGCAGTGCACCGGGAACCAACCCGCCACGGCTAACGGCAATAATGCCTTTCCATTGTTCGGCTGGCAGCAAACGCTGCGCCAGTTTACGGGCATGAATTTGCAACATATCCCAGGTGACGACGTACTTTTCGCTCATAAAAATCTATCCTGAACAACGTTAAATTGGCTTAATTCGAGTCTGAGGGGAAAAAGGTTGCGCGAGATTATAGATAGCCGCCAGCATAAAAACCAGTATTTATCCACGTAATCGCTGCGTACTTCTTGCTTTTGCCGGCTTTGTTGAATAAATAGAACTTTTGGGTAATCATCGGAGCAGATCACCACAGTTGTTTCAAAATCAGGTCTCCATGGCAAAACAAAATTTTAAAATCACCAACTGGCCCTCTTATAACAAGGCCCTCAAGCAGCGC
>NZ_JAHWCO010000267.1:0-3906 GCF_020054415.1 Candidatus Symbiopectobacterium sp.
AACACGGTTATGGCAAAAATGGCCACCAGCGTTACCATTGTCAGTCATGCAAACACGGATGGCTACAGGGCTTACAACGACGAACTTCCAAAAGTAAAACACATTGTTAGCAAGCTGTATACACAGCGTATTGAGTGTGCATATCTGACACTGCGTAACCGATTGCAACTGCTCAATCGCAAGACGCTCGGATATTCAAAATCATCCGAAATGCACGATAGGATATCGGTACTTACATCGAACGCGAGTACTACGTTTGATGCTACATCAACTCATTGAATACACAACCGTATTTTATGGTGGTCTCAACCATCCAGACAGACCGCACCATCGAACGGGACGGCGTAACCTATCCCTATGTCACGATTGATGTATCGTCAGCATCACATCCTTATTACACCGGGAAACAAAAAGAGTATGCCAAAGAAGGCAGCACGGCACGCTTTAACAAGCGTTTTGGCCATTTTTTAAAATAGTGTCAGCGCCAGTGATATAAGACGGTAATTCACCATTTGGATTCTCAGCTCCACCCAACATGTTGTTTTGAGGTTCTCACACCAGAAAGGACATCAGCATGCTGAGTGCATATTCGCATCGTGATCGATCAGTGATTCGCATGACAATCTATCACGACTTCGCATGAAATGTACTAGCTCAGACTTGATCTGACAGTTACCGATTATTTATACAGGTGTCTGTCAGATCAGGTCTGAGCTACTACATATAAACCACTGGATTGTGGCATTCTGCTTCGTGTTTGCCGCGATAAGCGGGTTAGGGTTTTTGTTCCCTTCGCTGAACTGGTTGCTGCATATTCTCGGTACGCCACAACTGGCGCGTATACTGCATCCGTTTGTTGGCGTGGTGATGTTTGTGGCCTTGTTGCTGATGTTCCTGCGCTACTGGAAACACAACCTGATCCAGCGCGATTACATTAAATGGGCCAAAAACATCCATAAAATTGCCAGAAATCAGGAAGTCGGTGACACAGGTCGGTATAATTTCGGGCAAAAGTGCGTGTTCTGGTTGGCCATCATTTGCCTGGTGCTGTTGCTGGCGAGTGGGATAGTGATGTGGCGTCCCTACTTTGCCCCGGCGTTTCCTATCCAGGTGATTCGTTTGGCCCTGCTGGTACACTCGCTGGTGGCCGTTGGTCTGATCCTGGTCATCATGGTGCATGTGTATGCGGCACTATGGGTGAAAGGAACAATTACTGCTATGGTAGAAGGCTAGGTACCTGCGGCGTGGGCGAAAAAACATCATCCATGTTGGTATCGAGAGATTCAACGAAAACAACAAGAAAAACAAACGTAAACAACAGGATAAATCACCAGGATGAGTATTCGCATTGTCCCTCAGGATCAGTTGGAAAATAATGAAAAATCATCAACGGTGGGCGTGATACCGCCGTTGTTGTTCGCTAATTTAAAGAGCCTGTACAGCAGCCGTGCAGAGCGTCTGCGACAATTGGCAGCTGACCATGCGCTCAGCGATTACCTGAATTTTGCTGCAGTCATGGTTGAGGCACAGCAGAAGGTGCTACACGATCATCCGTTGCGTGTCGATTTGACCGATGTGTTGGCACAGGCGCAGCAGAACAATCGCCCGCCGCTGGATGCCAGCGCGTTTCCGCGTGATGCACACTGGCATACGCTACTGCATGCGTTGATCGAAGATTTAATGCCTGCCGCCAACGGTCAGGTGCTGACTACGCTGGAAAATCTGAAGAAAATGCCGGTGCAGGAGTGGGAAACATTGGCCGACAGCCTGCTGGCACATCAGTTTAACGGTGAAGATAACGATAAGGCCCCGTTCATCTGGGCAGCCCTCTCTCTTTATTGGGCGCAGATGGCGACGCAACTGCCGGGTAAAGCGAAATCCGAAGTGGGGGAGCATCGTCAGTTCTGCCCGGTGTGTGGCGGTATTCCTGTTTCTGGTGTAGTGCAACTTGGAACCACCAGCGGCCTGCGTTACCTGCACTGCAACCTGTGCGAAAGTGAATGGCACATGGTGCGCGTGAAATGCAGTAACTGCGAGGCAACCGGCAACCTCAATTATTGGTCGTTAGACAGTGAAGAGTCAGCCATCAAGGCAGAGGGCTGCGGTGATTGCGGCACCTATATAAAGCTGCTTTATCAGGAGAAAGATCACCGTGTCGAAGCGGTAGCGGACGATCTTGCCTCACTGGTGCTGGATATAAAAATGGAAGAAGAGGGATTCTCTCGCAGCAGCATCAACCCCTTCCTGTTTCCTGAATACACTACGGCGGATTGATGTCGTAGCGCACCGTTACTCATCACGGTGTGGGTGCTACCCCTAAATCATTCGAGTTGCAGGAAGGCAGCAAATAAGGAACAAATTTGAACAGCGCCTGCGCTGGTCCGTAGGGTGAACCTCAGGGATAAGGTTCATTCATCCCGATGAGCTTACTCAAGTAAGTGATTCGGGTGAGCGAGTATGGCCAACGCGCCTGTAACTTGAAGTATGACGTGTATAAAGGCGCACCAGTGTGACAAGGCGCGCAGGAAGTCCCCTGCAAGCACCAATGCCGTCACGACCACCGAGGTGGAACAAAACGCGATAGCATAGCGAACCACCGTGGCGCCTGATACCGGGCGCTAATACGTAAAGCGTAAGCGCCAAATGCTCATCGCCACCATCACCACGGCGAGTGCCACCAGCAGCATGCTGCACAATAGGGCTAACCCTGAGTCGCGATCGAGACTAAAACGAAAACAGAGCAGACTGACGATCAGTGCCAATAGAACAGACCGTGACCAGGCCATGCCAGTTCGTTAGGGTTGTAGCCCCGGATCGGGAGCAACAGGCATACGGTTAACCAACGATAACCACCACGGCCAGCGCCAAGGCTATGGTGGTAATAAATAGCGTCACCAGCAGCAGTAGCGGGCTGTATGGCATGTCTTGTTCTTGGAGCATGGCATTTTCGCTGCGCGCCCAGCGAAAATAGGCCAACACACCGAGCACTGCGGCACTCAGCACCAGTAACAGCGCCAGACTTTATCGAACCATTGGGGTTGCCAGATTAACGGTGAACTGATCGATGGCAATAGCACCTGCCAAAAAGGCCAGAGCGGTTCGAATCTAGGCAAGAAAAGTACGCTCGTTGGCCAGAGAAAAACGGTAATCTGGGGTTTTTCCTCTCTGCCACCAGGGCTTTTTCTCTGATGGTGATGGCGGTGTGGTCATCATTCTTCTTCACGATTTGATAGGTGCTAACGCAGCCAGACTGAACGGTATAAGGCAGCACCGGTCCATGGGTTGCGGCCATTTTACCTGTCGTTGTCGCATCTGTCAGGTTTGTAATGGATTTATTGCGGGACGATAGAGCGAGAAGACCAAATGGCTACCGCAGTCGTTAGAATGAGGGTCAATTGTCTTGTCGGCCACCCGTAGTCAGATAGCGGATTAGCGTATTGATTTTTTCACTGCTCAACGTAGAGGTGGGAGGGGTTGGCTGTAAGATCTCCTGATCCTGATTAAATAAAGCCAGCCGAGTAGGTTCTTGAGCGTTGTAGGCAAGGAGCAGTTTTTGTGGAGCCTGTTTAAGATTTTGTGTAAATTCCTTTCCTCAGAAGTGACCGTCAAGGCGGTCACAGAACTCGATAATAAAGCGACTCATTGCCATACGCCAGTCCTGTAAGGGCATCGTACATTTCTGTGATGCCGCCTGGATTGCCAGCCATACGACCTTCTTCACCGAGTCATTAGTCGGGAACACCTTGCGTTTCTTGATTGCATGCAGGATCACGCTGTTCAGTGATTCTATAGCGTTCGTCGTGTAGATTACCTTGCGAAGTTCCTGCGGGTACGAGAAGAATGTCGACAGGTTGGCCCAGTTTGACTGCCAGCTCCGGCTTATCTGCGGATAGCGGTGATCCCATG
>NZ_JAHWCO010000260.1:0-1529 GCF_020054415.1 Candidatus Symbiopectobacterium sp.
TCTACTGCCAGGTGCAGCTTACGCCATACCCTGCGTCTGTCGGCACCATGCTGCCGGACTTTCCATTCGCCTTCGCCAAAGACCTTCAGGCCGGTTCCATCAATGACCAGATGTGAGATTTCACCACGGGTTGGCGTTTTTATACCGATGTTCACCGTCTTTGCTCGCTTGCTGAGCAGCGAATAGTCTGGACAATGCAGCGACGATTTAATCAGTTTAAAAATCGAGTCAACAAATCCCTGTAAAGCCCTCAATGAAAGGCCAAACACGCGTTTCATCATCAGGACTGTTGTGATGACCATATCTGAGTAGCGGAGCGGTCGTCCACGCCGTTCAGTAGTGTTTTTTTCCGTCCATGCAGCAATGGCTGATTCATCTAGCCATACGGTTAGAGAATCGCGCTGCTTGAGGGCCTTGTTATAAGAGGGCCAGTTGGTGATTTTAAAATTTTGTTTTACCACGGAGACCTGATTTTGAAACAACTGTGGTGATCTGCTCCGATGATTATCCAAAAGTTCTATTTATTCAACAAAGCCTGATCACGGGTATATTCAACAAAGCCAGGCTATTCACGTTTACTTTTTATTTCGATAGACACCACTTTCGTTGTCGTCCTGTTATTTCACGCTATTTTTCTTAGCGACAAATATCCTTTCTACAAGAATCACACGAGAAATATTTTCTCTGCATCTGACACGGTGCTTACCCCATTAAATAATATCAACAGAGGTATCTTTTACTTATTACATGATTCTGTCGAACGATTCACTTAAATTGATATTTTTTAGCTTTTATTTGTTATTTTTAAGTGATTAAAACGATCAATGTAATAAAGATGATATGGTTACTGACGATAAACCTAGAGACATCAGGGGGTAGTCTGGGGCGAAACGAAGCAGACAATAACCATCAGAAACGTATTTTGACGGTGACTGCTGGGGAACATTAAGCAGCAATTCTTAGCGTCAGATTTTATTTTTTCGATGATAGCACTGAATCATGGTTGAGGGGATGCTATTTCCCTAACATCGGCGAAACAGCCATTTATATTGCTTAGTTTTAACGCGAGACAGGCTTCGTCAGCAACAGGTCATCACTCATTCTGATGGGATTAAACAATGGAAGAATAACCTGGCTGTGATACGCAATATGGAAAGGAGTGAAGAATGAATATCGCTAACTGGCGCATCGGTTATCGACTCGGTAGTGGATTTGGGCTTTGTTGAATAAATAGATATTATGCTGCGCATCCATAAATACTGAGAATACCATTAACGTAAAATCAGTATGTTACATACAGAGTTAGCTGATGAATCCAGGGGTGAGCAGCATTTTCGTCCAAAATAGGCACGTCAGAACAGCATCATTCCCTATTATTCAACAAAGCCGATGAAGGTATTCATTTTCATAGTTTGACGAATGCCATTGATACTTCTACGTCCGCAGGTCGTTTTTTCTTTCATGTGATGAGTGCGTTGGCGCAAATGGAGCGGGAACTGATTGTTGAACGTACTAAAGCGGGTTTAGCA
>NZ_JAHWCO010000733.1:0-1917 GCF_020054415.1 Candidatus Symbiopectobacterium sp.
CGCGTTCAGTGGCTTCGTCGGCGCGGTTCTTCAGGTTCGGAACCCGGCGGTTCTGGTTAACCAGCGCATCAATGCCGCCTTCAGCAGCCAGTTCCTGATAACGGTAAAATGTATCGCGTGACACGCCCATGATCTTGCAGGATTTTGATACGTTACCGAGTTCTTCGGCGAGATTGAGCAGGCCGGCTTTGTGTTTGATAATGGGATTGTTAGTATGAAGCATGAGAGTTACCTCGCGTTTTGTTTAAGGATTAGACACCCATATCAAAATCGGTAACTCTCAACCTTTCAAGGTCCAGTGTCAGATCTAGTCGCGACTAATACAGATAATAGGCGCTGGACGCAGGCAGCATGGGGTGCGGACCACCCGGTTGAGTAATGCCTACGCTGTCTCCGGGCTGCGCGTTGCGGGCAAACGTGACGGCGGGTCCGCCGTGGTCGTGCAAGGCAAAGGCAACATCCACTTCGCCCAATTCTGGCAGGAATGCATAAATAGTATAAGTGCGCACGACGGGGCGCGCTTCGCCTTCAGGCCATTGCGGGCCTCGCTCACCCAATGTGGGTAATGTAGGCGCTTTCTGGCAGGGGTGCGCTAAAAATAGTTTGATATGTGCGGCATGTCGCCCGACTGCCGGATAGTCGGGCAGTGTATCTCTATGAAAAGTGATGCAGCGCAAGTGCGGTGAGAGATCGGTGATGCGTTTAACCTGGATTAGTCGGGGTTGGGCTGGGCGAAAACCTGTCGGATGAGCCATTAAATTTCTCCATCATTCAGCCGATATAATTATTGATTTGATGGATAACATTATATCATGTTGATGATAGTGATTATCATTTTAGTGACAGGCAAAAAGCACGTGTGTCTAAAAAAGCGTTGTTAACCCTTTTTTGTTACGATTTCAGCGTTACCTTAGCGCTTTGTGATTAAGATCAAACTTGATTGCCACACAAAAAATGGCATATTCTGGAATGAGTTGCAGAAATGTTAAGCAGTTACGCTGTTTTTGGCAGAAAAAACGCGGCGGTTATTGTTCGGTTATTGGCTGTTGGTGGTTTTAAGATATTATTAACACGCTATTTTTTACAACAGGCTGATTGTGGTACGTCTTTTGGTTGTATCGAAGAAAACTTGCTGCTCACGCCTCAGCAGCGAGCGGACTCCCTGAACCAGACGCTATCGCGTCGCCCTGATAGCACGGTGTAGGTCTTTGGTTATGGCTCACTGATGTGGAATCCGGTATTTACACCGGAGGGAGTCCGTTTGGCCACACTTTCCGGCTGGCAGCGTGCATTTTGCCTGCGCCTTACGGCAGGACGCGGTACGGCAACGCAACCTGGACGCATGCTGGCATTAACGCCAGGTGGGAAAACGACCGGTATGGCATTTCGTTTGCCGGAGGCTTCACTGCATGAAGATCTGGAACTGCTGTGGAAGCGTGAGATGATCACTGGTTGCTACCGTCCGGAATGGTGCGATCTGCACTGCCAAAACGGCGAAACTCTCACGGCGTTGGCGTTTGTTTCGCAAGATCAACATGCTCTGATCGAAGCGTATACCTGCATACACCGCGTTGCTCCCCTGATTGCCAGAGCCAGTGTCCCGTTGGGAACGAATGCACAGTATCTGTTTTCACTGGAAGAGACGCTCAAAAAACACGGTATGGCCGATGAGTGCTTAACGGCGCTGGCGCAGCGGGTGCGATAGCTTCAGGAACAGGCGAAGCAGGCACATCCACAGCAGGGCGACTGGTGGGGCGTTTAGCTGTATTAGTCGCGACTAGATCTGACACTGGACCTTGAAAGGTTGAGAGTTACCGGTTTTGATATGGGTGCCTAATCCTTAAACAAAACGCGAGGTAACTATCATGCTTCATACTAACAATCCCATTATCAAACACAAAGCCGGCCTGCTCAATC
>NZ_JAHWCO010000596.1:0-1936 GCF_020054415.1 Candidatus Symbiopectobacterium sp.
GGCCACTTTTGCCATAACCGTGTTTTTTCACAGGAGATGTCTGTTCACAAAACGGGCATCTTACATCAACTTTAGCCACTGTATTCCACATCCAAAACCGGACATTTCACACTGCAATCAACATATTGAATACACGACCGGGTGAGAGAACGCAGCCAACGCACATGCAGCTTGAAGTATGACGGGTATAGACGCTTTCCAGCCAGCTTTCACAGGAGCAGACATGCATACGCGTCAAAGAATGATCCGGTTTCATCAAGGAAAGCGACTGCGTCAGCAGCGTCTGCGTTCACGTATTTTCCATAAGGATTATCTGGCGGTGAATGAATCAAAAAGCCCGCGCGTGGTGGTTCTGACCGGCGCGGGGATTTCAGCAGAGTCTGGCATCCGCACCTTTCGTGCGGCGGATGGTCTGTGGGAAGAGCACCGGGTGGAAGATGTCGCCACGCCGGAAGGATTTCAACGCGATCCGCAACTGGTGCAGGCGTTTTACAACGTGCGCCGTAAGCAGTTGCAGCAGCCAGAGGTGGTGCCCAACGCAGCGCATCTGGCGTTAGCCAATTTTGAGGCGGCGCTCGGAGATAACTTCCTGTTGGTGACGCAAAATATCGATAATCTGCACGAGCGTGCGGGCAGCAAACGGGTTGTTCATATGCACGGTGAATTGCTCAAGGTGCGCTGTTGCAAGAGTGGACAGGTTATCGACTGGACCGGTGATATCGCTGCTGATGAACGCTGCCACTGTTGCCAGTTTCCCGCGCGACTGCGCCCGCACGTGGTGTGGTTCGGAGAAATGCCTCTTGGTATGGAACGTATCTATCAGGCGCTGGCGCAGGCCGATTATTTCATCGCTATCGGAACGTCCGGTCATGTTTATCCGGCGGCGGGATTCGTTCATGAAGCGCACACCAATGGTGCTTACACCATAGAACTGAATCTCGAGCAGAGTCAGGTTGAGAGCAAGTTTGATGAAAAAATCTACGGCGCTGCGACAGAAGTGGTGCCAGAGTTTGTCGGCGCTTGGTTGACAGGGCGGCGTAAAGTGGCGTTTTGATCGCTACTCGGCACCTGGAATGCCTTAGCGAGATGCACGGCGTGCAGTGACGCTACACGAAATGACGGTCGAGTTAAGCTGAGTTGAGTTTGCGGGTGTGACCGCAGTTTACAGGATAGCGTTATGCAGTCATTGAACAAGGGATACTCGCTGTTACGTTTACGCCAGCGTTATCACGACCGTCAACGCATTGTAGTGTTGGCGCTACTGGCGGCGGTGACCGTGATCATCGGGTTATGTGCTGGTGATCGTTGGGTGATGCCCTAGTCATGGTGGGATGATTCCCAGCGTGTTTTCATCTGGCAGTTGCGTATGCAGAGAACGGGCGGTGATGCTGGTGGGGGCGAGCCTAGCGATGTCAGGGGCCGTGATGCAGGCCATTTTCGATAACCCACTGGCAGAGCGGGGCTTGCTGGGCGTTGCTAATGGCGCTGGTGCTTGGCGTTCTGATGGGGCAGGGGTTGCAACCCGTCTGGGTGCTGAGTGTTGGTGCAATTGTTGGGGCGCTAGCCACCACATTCTTGCTATTACATTTTGCCCGACGTCACATTTCCAATGCGCGTTTGCTGCTGATTGGCGTAGCGCTGGGGATTGTGTTCAGCGCCGTGATGACCTGTGCCGTCTATTTCAGTACCAGTCTGGATCTACGCCAACTGATGTATTGGATGCTGTGCGGATTCAGCGGCGTTGACTGGCGCTACGGGTTGTTGATGGTGGCATTGCTACCTTGTCTGGCGTGGTTAAGCTGTACTAGCTCAGACCTGATCTGACAGTTACCGATTATTTATACAGGTGTCTGTCAGATTACATCTGGTTCAGATTCTTTTCTGCCCAGATCCGTTTTCCATCGAGTAAAGTGGCCATCGGCGTACGCCCGCAGCA
>NZ_JAHWCO010000663.1:0-1414 GCF_020054415.1 Candidatus Symbiopectobacterium sp.
GGCCACTTTTGCCATAACCGTGTTTTTTCACAGGAGATGTCTGTTCACAAAACGGGCATCTTACATCAACTTTAGCCACTGTATTCCACATCCAAAACCGGACATTTCACACTGCAATCAACATATTGAATACACGACCGATTTGTAAGGCAAACTGTTATCTTTGTCCAGATAAGGGGCCTGGAAATTAAATGCGTTAGCGATACCACTGCCCTGCGGCGTGCGATAACGCCACAGATCTTCGCCTACCTTGTCTGCCAATATCGCCATGTTGGTAATGGCTTGCAGGTTGAAATAGCTGTAGTGGAAGGAACGGGTGCGAGAAAGCTCTTCCGGCTGCGCGCCGTCATCCTGAATCTGGTGATTCAGCTTGGTACGCTGTAGCGCGGCTATCGCAGAGACCACATCTTTCTTATCGAGATACCAGGCAATACCGGCTACCTGAGCGGCGTACCAGCTACCGTGGTTGTTCTTCGCTTCCGATTCCCGCTTCGCCAGCTTGCTGGTCTGCAACCACCCCAGATAGGCCGTCATCCACTAACGCATCTGCGCATCATCCTCTTTTTTCCATCCTTGGTAGTCGCGCAGCATAATCAGCGCATCCACAATGCGGGTGGAGAAATAGCGTCCGTCGAGCACGCCTGCCCCGCGTCCTGGCGCAATGCCTGGCACGCCCTGAGCAAAATCAAGGTTGGGATTCATGCGGGTTTCAGGGTCGATAAACCAGGTTCGAATCAGCGAAATCGCTTTATCGGCATAGGCGGCGTTATCGGAGAAGTACCAGGCTAACGTCAGCGTGTACACCTGATCGGTAAAATCTTCCAGGCGAACGCCGTCGATGTCATCACTCTTGCTGACAGGGTTTATAACGCCGTCACGGCATACCCAAGGCAATCCATTGAATTTGTTGCTATCGGGCCACCAGTAGACGCTGAGGCTCATATAATCGTGTTTAGAGCCACTGGGGTGCGTCATCCCCTTTTCCGTCACGCTCGGATTGGGTTTGTTCAGCGATTTTTCTTCCTGAGCGATCAGTTCGGTGTAAGCGAGTCGCGTTTGCGGTTTCTCAGTGCACTGCCGCAGTTGCTGCTGCTTGACCCTCGTCAGCACCGACTGTTGCAGAAACGCGTAAGGATCGTCGTGACGTTCCTGCGCCTGTGCCTGCATGACGACCCCGCCAATAAACCACAGCATCAGCGCACACACGCATGCCAGCCTGTTAAACATCACCACTCGAATAACTTCCCGGTCGTGTATTCAATATGTTGATTGTAGCGTGAAATGTCCGGTTTTGGATGTGGAATACAGTGGCTAAAGTTGATGTAAGATGCCCGTTTTGTGAACAGACATCTCCTGTGAAAAAACACGGTTATGGCAAAAGTGGCCATCAGCGTTACCGTCGTCAGTCATGCAA
>NZ_JAHWCO010000016.1:0-4724 GCF_020054415.1 Candidatus Symbiopectobacterium sp.
AGAAACTGCGAATGGAGAGGAGGTTAAAAGAGTTAAGTCCCGGAGTGATCGATACGACGCGAATCAGTGATCGACCTTTCATGCGAAATCGTGATCGATTGTCATGCGAATCACTGATCGATCACGATGCGAATATGCAGGAATGGCGGGATGTATGCAAGAATGACTGTTTTAAGTGGGTTATCAGTGACCTGACAGCGTGTTTTTGTGCTCATCGCTGTTAGCGGAGATTATTAATGGTAGCCATGCTCTCCGTGCCGTAACTATCGCCCGCTGCTGCGGCGAAGGGGAAGATGGCTTCAATCGCTGCCAGTTCCTCTGGTGTTAGCTGAACGTCCAGTGCGGCGATATTCTCTTCCAGATAGCGACGGCGTTTAGTGCCCGGAATTGGCACGATATCGTCACCCTGCGCCAATACCCATGCCAGTGCCAACTGCGAAGAGGTGACGCCTTTTGCTCGCGCCAGTTTTTCTACTTGCTCAACCAGCGCTAGGTTTTTGGCAAAGTTATCCCCCATAAAGCGCGGATTGGTGCGGCGGAAATCATCCGGAGCCAAATCTTCCGGGCTGCGTAACGTACCGCTCAAAAAGCCACGCCCGAGCGGGCTATAGGGGACAAAACCAATCCCCAAGCGGCGGCACGCCGGGAGGATCTCCGCTTCCACATCGCGCGTCCAGAGAGAATACTCCGTTTGCAGCGCGGTAATCGGGTGTTCACGGTGTGCGCACTCCAACAATGAAACCGGCGCTTCACTTAATCCTATATAGCGGATCTTGCCGGCGGTATCCAGCAGCGTGACGCCCAGTTCCAGCGCGCGGTGCAGCGTGGTGATCTCCTCTTTTTCATCCTGCGCGGTCGAGTAAAAATCGCTCATGCCCATGCAGCCAAGCCCGATGCTGGAAACCAGCGGTCCTGTTTTGCCAAGTTGACGTTGTTGCATTGTATGTTCTCCCTCGCTCGTAAGATGGAAGCAGTGTGATTGTTCAGAGAATAAAGATAAATAGCGGATAATGTGCAACACTGTTCAAAAATCACCAACAATTGGGGGGCGATGGATCATATTCAGGCGATGCGCACCTTTGTGCGAATTATCGAACTGGGCAATTTCAGTCGGGCAGCCGAAAAGCTGAATTTACCGCGTACTACCGTCAGCCATACGATCAAGCGACTCGAGGCACGCCTCGGCGTCCGACTGTTGCTGCGCACCACGCGTCAGGTACAGGTGACGGCTGAAGGCGAGATTTACTATCAGCGCTGCCTACGATTGCTGGCGGAAATAGACGAAACGGATACGCTGTTCTCACGCCAGAAATTGCGCCCTTCCGGGCGCATTCGTGTCGATATGCCACACTCACTGGCGCGTGAGATTGTGATTCCCGCACTGCCGCAGTTTTATCAGCGCTACCGGCTTTGTTGAGTAATAGTGATTCATGCTGTTTTGCCAAGCCAGTTTTGGTAGAAAATGCTTGTCCCCTCAGGTGTACAGCTTTCTCATGAGGCCTAACTGCATGATTTTGCGTTGCGATGATTCTTCGTTTCACTGGACTGCCAGCATAAAATATATTTATTCAACAAAGCCAGCGCTACCCCGAGATCACGCTGTGTCTGAGCGCTAATGATGCAGCGATCGATGTGCTGCGCGAGGGCGTAGACTGCGTGCTGCGGGCCTGGCAGGTGGAAGATGAATCGTTAATTGCACGCCATTTGCCCGCGTTGGAGCAGGTAACCTGTGCGTCTGCAGACTACATTGAGTGCTATGGCATGCCACAAACGCTGGATGATTTAGCCACACATCAGGCAGTAGGCTATTTTTCTCAGCGCACGACTCGCCACTATCCGCTGGATTTTATGTCACAGGGGGTGTGCGAGCAGCGAACTCTGCACAGCCAGATTGATGTCAGCGGGGCGGATGTCTACGTGGCGGCGTGTCGCGCCGGGTTGGGAATGATCCAGTTTCCGCGCTATGGCGTACGGCACTGGATGGAAAGCGGTGAACTGGTGGAGGTTCTACCTGAGATGCCGCCACCGGATATGCCGTTGTACATAATGTACCCTTCCGGGCACTTCCTAGCGCCGCGCGTCAGCGTGTTTATCGATTGGCTGCGGGAGTGCTTCGCGCGTCCCTTATAAGGTCAATATGACGATTTTTGCAGCAAACCCAGCACCCAAGCGGAAATAATCATTGACGTTGTTGAGAAAATCTCTAGAATTCGCCCCCGTGGTGACACGATGCAGATCGTGTGACGGCGTTGCGAAGGTGGCGGAATTGGTAGACGCGCTAGCTTCAGGTGTTAGTGTCCTTCGGACGTGAGGGTTCAATTCCCTCTCTTCGCACCATTTCTTAATGCTTTTCCCTTCTTTTTTATTTCTTCGTGTCGATCAAACATTTTTCTTGGTACTGCATGACGTATTGTCCGTTATGGCCACGTCGTTTGGAATGCCACCACCAACGCGCTCAATCCGCCCGCCAGTGCAATGCAGGAAGGCAGCAGCAGGTAATGGCGCAAACGAGGATGGAACAGCATGACGGCGGTCGCCAGTAGCGCAATCGCTACGATCAGCTTCCAACTGTTGAGTTGAAGATCGAGCAGAACAAGCAATGGCATCAGTGCGGCGGGTAGCAGAATACCCCAAGCACTGCTCAGGCGTTTACCCAGACACCAGCTGGCACTCCATAACCCGCATGCAGTAATCATTGCGGTTAGCATGGCTGCGCTCCTCTATGGATGACGAAACTCATAAATGATAATGATAACCACTATCATATGTGAATTTATATCATTTACGGACAGGCGTAAACCCAAGCAAGCGATGCCGGGGGAGTGGAGATAATGAAGGGAAACCAGCGGAGAGAGAATCAGTAGATTGACTGATATAGCGCCTTGATTTGCTCCAGTGTCACATCACGTGGGTTGCCGCCGGTGCAAACATCGTCGAAAGCGGCCTGCGCCAACGCCGGAATATCCTCTTTTTTCATGCCCACTTGACGCAGACGTGCTGGGATATCCACATCCTGAGAAAGTTGCTTCACGGCGGCAATGGCGGCTTCCCGCGCTTGCGCGATCGGCATCTCTTGTGCACTCGGGACGCACATTGCAACGGCAATCTGGCGGAATTTATCGTCGGTGTAGTCAGCATTGAACGCCATGATATGAGGCAG
This sequence comes from Candidatus Symbiopectobacterium sp., assembly GCF_020054415.1. Lineage (NCBI taxonomy): Bacteria > Pseudomonadati > Pseudomonadota > Gammaproteobacteria > Enterobacterales > Enterobacteriaceae > Symbiopectobacterium > Candidatus Symbiopectobacterium sp. The sequence continues at coordinate 3,161 of NZ_JAHWCO010000016.1, forward strand.
CAGGATTGCGTTTGCCACGCCGTGCGGGGTGTCATAGAAAGCGCCCAACGGGTGTGCCATACCGTGAACCAATATCAGACCCACGTTGGAGAAGCCCATGCCGGCGACATACTATCCCAAGGCCATTGCCTCCACGCCTGCGGCATGGCCTGCCACGGAATCACGCAGCGAACGGCTGATGATTTCGATAGCCTTCAGATGCAGCATGTCGGCCAGCTCCCACGCGCCTTTGGTGGTAAAACCTTCAATCGCGTGCGTCAAGGCATCCAGGCCGGTTGCCGCCTTCAGTGAGGCGGGCATACTGGCCATCATGTTGGCATCGATAAACGAGACGATAGGAATGTCATGCGGATCGACGCAGACGAATTTGCGACGTTTTTCTTCGTCGGTGATCACGTAGTTAATCGTAACATCGGCAGCGGTGCCTGCGGTGGTCGGGATCGCGAAGATTGGTACGCTGGGACGACGTGTGGGCGCAACGCATTCCAGACTGCGTACATCGGCATATTCCGGGTTGTTGATGATGATACCAATTGCCTTACAGGTATCTTGTGGCGAACCGCCGCCAATAGCGATCAGGTAATCGGCCTGCGCGGCCTTGTAGCGCTCAATACCTGCGGTCACCACGCGAATAGTGGGATTAGGCACTACGTCATCGTAAACCTCGTAGGGCAGGCCCGCTTGATCAAGCAGAGTGATGACTTTACTCACCACAACATATTTCACTAGGTCTTTGTCAGTGACGACCAACGCTTTGTGGAAACCACGCCGGGTTATCTCTTCCACGATATGGTTAACCGCCCCCGCACCAAAATACGAGGTTTCTTTAAGGATCATTCTTTGGGTCATCGTCGTAATATCCATAACATTTATTATGTTAAATGGGTGCTGAAAAGGGCCGGGTAGCGCGAGCGATCGGGGCGGGAGACGCCCTCATGGTGCGAAATATTAATCCTCATAGCGTTAGCTTCTATGCCATCAATAACGGAAAGACCGTGATGCATCGCTGATAAATGGATATTACACTTTTAATTAGTATGGGTATGTGGCAGGAAAATTGCCTTCCCCTCGTTGCCATCAGTGGTGACGCGGTGGCAGTGAGCGCAAGGTGGGTGTGATCGTCGTCATCTTTAGCGTTTTTGGCACCATGACATAATCGTAGCCTTTGGTTGAAATAATCTAATTTCAGCCATTTTTTGCATTACAAAAACTAATCTATTGCAAGTATCATTGTGGCGATCATTCTCTAATGATGCGAATGTTTGTGTCATAATTTTTGTTTAAAATTTCTATTGTTGGTGTTTTTTTCTAATTAATGATTTTAATTCGGCGGGTTTCGTTATCTTGTGCTCTGTCGCTCTTTTTGTCTTTCACGGCTGATATATAGTTTAACTTATGACAAAGGGTGTGGTAGCCCTGTGTAAGGGTCGTGTATTCAATATGTTGATTGCAGTGTGAAATGTCCGGTTTTGGATGTGGAATACAGTGGCTAAAGTTGATGTAAGATGCCCGTTTTGTGAACAGACATCTCCTGTGAAAAAACACGGTTATGGCAAAAGTGGCC
>NZ_JAHWCO010000446.1:0-3955 GCF_020054415.1 Candidatus Symbiopectobacterium sp.
ATTAGCGGTAGTAACGATATCTGGAAAAAGAAAGTGGGCTATCACCGGCGCTCAGTGGCTGAAACGGCCATGTTCCGGTTCAAAAGGCTTCTGGGTGGTCATCTAAGTCTGAGATACTACGATGCTCAGGTGGGTGAAGCCATGGCCATGGTCAAAGCGCTTAACCGGATCACGCTATTAGGAATGCCGAACAGTACTCGCATCACGTAACAATCGACCCGTATGGGGCGCAGTCGTTACAAGTTCTGATTTATTCAACAAAGCCTAGTGCTGCCAGAACGCACGATGGGAGATATTACTTGTATTACCAAGCAGCATGTTAATGTCACCACCATTGTGATCCGCGATGCGGATATTCCGGTGGTACCATCCGATATTTTACTGGATGCCATGCGGCAGGATGCTGAACTGGCGATAAAAATATGCCGTCACATTGTGGCCAAGCAGGAGAGCAGCCTGGAGGCGGTAATCACCAACACCAGTTGTGAACCCGCACAACGCCTTAAAATTTTACTTAAAAGCATGTTACTGGAAGGTGGAATTGAGCCTAAAAAAGGCTGGTATACTGTGCCGCTGACTTTGACCCATGAGGAATATGGCCAGATCATCAACGTGACTCGCGTCACCATTTCCAGAATACTGGCACATTGGCAAAGTGAAGGGCTGATATGTCGGGAAAATAAAACGATTATTGTCCATCATCAGCTGTTTGATGATGTGTATGACTGGCTTAGTTATTTTTCTGAAAAATAACCTTTCATTACCACGTAAAAAACACCGCGTTGCCTAAACGGGCAGGTAGTTGTAAGCCAGCCACACCGAATCTTCTCACCAATAATGCTCACTGGTAATATGCCCCGGACGGCGACGCAGGTGCTTGGTCATTTCCCGTTGTTCTTTCAGGCATTGCTGGGTATCGCGCACCATTTGCGGGTTACCGCACAGCATCACATGGCTGGTTTGCGCATTGAGTGGCAACCCGACCGCCTTCTCCAACGCTCCGCTGCTGATAAGCGCCGGAACGCGTCCTGTCAGGGAGCCTACCTGTGTTTCCCGGCTGATGACCGTTTTTATCCGCAGTTTATAGCCGTAACGCTGCTGTAGCTGCTGCATCTTGGGTAAGTAGCTAAGATCATTGTAAAAACGCGCCGCGTGCACCAATATGATGTGCTTGAAACGCTCCAGATCTTTCCCTTCCTCTAAAATCGACAGATAAGGGCCGATAGCGGTGCCGGTCGCGAGCATCCACAGTGTGTCGCAGTCAGGGATTTCTTCCAGAACAAAGAAACCTGCCGCCTCTTTGGTGATTTCCAGTGGCATTCCGGGTTGCAGAGCGTGCAAATGCGGGCTGAGCTTGCCGTCCGGCACCGTGACCAGATAAAACTCAAGAGTGGGATTACTGGGGGCATTCACGTAGGAATAGGCGCGTTGAATGCGTTCGCCGCCAATTTCCAGTCCCAGTTTGGCGTACTGGCCCGCAGTGAACGCGGCAATCGGCGCCTGAACCTGAATGCTGAAAAGGCTGTCCGTCCAATTTGTTACCTGAATAACGTTACCGGTTACCCACTCTGCCATAGTGCTGTGCTCCTGATGTTTTTCGGCCACTCAGGCCATCCCCTCACAAAACGGTGCGTCAGGGGAGAGGGCCTTTACGATACGCGATTTTTTAACAACAGTGAAACAATCAATACAATAGACGTTGTGCATTCATGCTATTACAGCAGGAAGTCATGCAACGCGGGATCTTTGCGATCGAGATAATGTGTTGAACGAATACGCCGTATGGTGCGTGATTTGCCGCGAATCAGCAGGGTTTCGGTGGTGGCGATGTTACCCCGACGGGCAATCCCTTCCAACAGGTCGCCTTTGGTGATGCCGGTAGCCGAGAAGATTACGTTGTCATTACGCGCCATATCGCTCAGAGTGAGTACACGTCCGGCTTCGATCCCCATTTCCGCACAACGTTCCAGCTCGCGCTCGCCCAAACGGCGGTTTTCCTCACTGTCCCCTTTAACCTAGTGACGAGCCAGCAGGCGACCTCGCATATCGCCATCCAGCGCACGGATCACCACAGCGGAAATCACCCCTTCCGGCGCGCCGCCGATGCCGTACAGCACATCGACTTCGCTGTCAAGCATACAGGTCAGAATTGAGGCCGCGACATCACCGTCGGGAATAGCAAACACTTTTACGCCCAGTTGTTGCATCTCGCCTTCACCGATCACGATCTGCCCGTTGATATCAACCTGATTGAGCATGATGCGCATGGCCTGCACCGCCGCGCCATCGGCGGCATTTTTATCGCCACGGCCAAGCCATTTGTAGCCTGTCAGCGCGGCAGCTTCTGTCACGCGGGAAAACTCAATCGCCAATTCAAGTTTCATGGATACCTGTCTGTTGTGTAATAGGAAAAGAAGGAATGGAGCGCGATTTTACCACACTCGCTGTGGGCGGGAGCAGGATGATATCAAGGGAGTGGCGAATGCGTTAGGCGTAATAAGTAAGGGCCGTGCAGACAAAGCCTCTTTATGCTCCGTCGTCCTCGGCGCAAGCCGGGGATCTCTGCCAGCAGAAACGTGTGTAACCTGCAAGAGATTCCCACCTGTGTGGGAATGACAGAGGTAGGTGGGAATGACTGTTTTAGGTAAATGGATCAGCGGCGTCATGAGTATTAACGGTGTGAAGCGGCGAGTTGCGCTTTTTTCTCACTGCCTGGCGCTTTAACCGTAATGGTTAATACCACAGAGACCAGCAAAGCAACGGCCATAAAGCTATAGGACATGCTCGGGTCGCCGGTAATGCCGTTGAGGTAGACGACCAGCCAGGCCCCGAGGAATGCGCCCAGTGCACCAAAGCTGTTGATCAAACCAATCGATACCCCAGAAACGTTTTTAGGCAACAGTTCAGGAATCAGCGCGAAGAACGGACCATAGGGGGCGCACATGCAGGCAGCCGCAACCACTAGCAGCGCATAAGACGCCCAGAAGTGCTGCGCGCCAATGGCGTAAGAGGTGAAGAAGGCTAACGATGCGATCAACAGCAGGGGCCAGATAAAGAGCTTACGGTTTTGCATTTTGTCCGACAGCCAGGAGACCGTCAGCATCAGCACGATGGCAGCAAAGTAAGGCGGTGCCGAGAGCCAGCCGACGGAAACTATATCCAGAGAGGATGCCGATTTGAGGATTGACGGCATCCACATCATAAAGCCGTAAACCCCGATGCTCCACAAGGCATGAACGGCACACAGGATAATCACATTGCGTGAACGCAAGGCTTCACCGTAGTTGCGTACCGGCTTGATGTTCTTCTGCTCCGCATCCATCACCGCCTGGAAATCTGCTTTTTCTTGCGCACTCATCCAGGTTACTTCGGAGGGCTTATCACGCACTAGGAACCACCAGATAAACGCCCAGATAATCGCCGGCGCGCCTTCGATAATGAACATTTCGCGCCAGCTGAACGCATTGATCAGGTAGCCGGAGACGATGGACATCCACAGCACGGTGACCGGATTGCCCAATACCACGAAGGTGTTGGCGCGTGAGCATTCCTCTTTGGTGAACCAGGTGCTGATGTAAATCAGCATGGAGGGCATCACCGCTGCTTCTACTACGCAGAGGATGAAACGGATCACCATCAGCATCGGGATATTATTGACCAACCCGGTGGCGGCGGCACACAATCACCACAAGATCAGGCTGACAAAAATCAGTTTGCGCACGCTGCGTTTAACGGCGTAAATGGAGCCCGGAACCTGAAAAGAAGAAATAGCCGAGAAAGAACAGCGCGCCAATCAGTGAAGACGCTCCCTTGCTGGGTCGTGTATTCAATATGTTGATTGCAGTGTGAAATGTCCGGTTTTGGATGTGGAATACAGTGGCTAAAGTTGATGTAAGATGCCCGTTTTGTGAACAGACATCTCCTGTGAAAAAACACGGTTATGGCAAAAGTGGCC
>NZ_JAHWCO010000349.1:0-2127 GCF_020054415.1 Candidatus Symbiopectobacterium sp.
ACGCCCACAGACTGGAGCTTAAGGGAGAATCATTAAGGAAAAATAGCCCGGTAGTGGAAAGCGCAGAAGAAACACGCTAAAACGATAAAAAAGTCAGGTTCCCGGATGATCGATACGATGCGAAAACGTGATCGACCTTAGGTGCGAATCGATGATCGATCGCATGCGAATATGCAAACAATGTGTTTTACTTTTGGAAGTTCGTCGTTGTAGACCCTGTACATGATTCTGTGTAAATGCCTTTCTCAGTAGTGACCGTCCAGGCGGTCACCGAACTCGATAATAAAACGGCTCATTGCCATACGCCAGTCCTGTAAGGGCATCGTCCATTTCTGTGATGCCGCCTGGATTGCCAGCCACACCTCCTTTTCCACTGCGTCGTCAGCCGGGAACAACTTGCGTTTTTTAATCGCATGCCTGATCACACTGTTCAGCGACTCGATGGCGTTGGTTGTGTAGATGACTTTGCGGATATCAGCAGGGTAAGCGAAGAACGTTGCCAGATTGCTCCAGTTCTTCTGCCAGCTCCGGCTTATCTGTGGATAGCGGCTGTCCCATGCGCTGGCGAATGCTTCCAGCGCCTGCTGGCCTGCTTCTTCCGTAGCGGCCTGATAGATGGCTTTCAGGTCGCGTGTGACGGCTTTGTAGTCTTTCCAAGAGACGAACCTCAGGCTGTTGCGTACCATGTGCACGATGCACAGCTGGATGCGGGCTCCCGGATACACCGCGTTGATGGCATCCGGCAAGTTTTTCAGACCGTCGACACAGGCGATGAGGATATCGTTCAGGCCGCGGTTTTTTAGTTCTGTCAGCACATTGAGCCAGAACTTCGCGCCCTCGTTTTCGGCCAGCCACATCCCCAGTAGCTCTTTCTGGCCTTCGATATTGATACCCAGCGCCAGGAACACAGACTTATTGATAACGCGGATGTCCTGCCGGACTTTCAGAACGATACAGTCAAGGTAAACAATGGGATAAACCGCATCCAGGGGGCGATATTGCCATTCAGTAACCTGTTCCATCACGGCGTCTGTGACCTTCGAGACTAGCGCCGGTGAGACATCCGCGTCATACAGCTCTTTGAACGCAGACGCTATCTCGCGGGTGGTCATCCCTCTGGCGTACAGGGACAGGATTTGGTTATCCATCCCGGTGATCCGGGTCTGGTTTTTCTTCACCAGTTGTGGTTCGAAGGAGCCATCACGATCGCGCGGAGTACGTAGTTCCAGATGGCCATCGCCGGTGGTCACGGTCTTTGTGGAATAGCAGTTGAGGGAGTTGGCCCCCGGTTTGGGCTGATTTTTATCGTAGCCCAGATGGTGAGACATTTCGGCGTTGAGAGCAGCCTCAACGCTGATTTTCTTCAACAGGCAATCGAATTGGCTGGGATCGTCAGGGGCTTTGAGATTTTTGGCCAGTTCGTTAGCCAGAGCCTGTAACTGTTTTTCGTCCATAAATTAACCTGTTTTTGATGTTGGATTGAACATATCAAAATCAGGCAATTACACAAATTTATGTACAGGGTCTCGTTGTAAGCCCTGTAGCCATCCGTGTTTGCATGACTGACGACGGTAACGCTGATGGCCACTTTTGCCATAACCGTGTTTTTTCACAGGAGATGTCTGATCACAAAACGGGCATCTTACATCAACTTTAGCCACTGTATTCCACATCCAAAACCGGACATTTCACAATGCAATCAACATATTGAATACACGACCTACTTGCTGTATCTTATACCTATACCCAAACTGATACGAAGGCGGTCATACCTTCCCAGATGCGATATATTATTGAAGGTATACTATTCGCACTTACAAGGATGTCGATATGTTAATGAGAAGTGAGCGTGATGTTGAGGAAGTTATAAAAAAACAGCTTGAAGCAACGTTAAACACCCTTGAGACATTTACGCGGGCATACGTGGTCTTATCTAAAAAAGATATGTCATGTATCTTTGGTGTAACAAACTATCCAGATGGATGGGGGCTTTGTTGAATAAATCAGAACTTGTAATGACTGCGCCCCATACGGGTCGATTGTTACGTGATGCGAATACTGTTCGGCATTCCTAATAGCGTGATCCGGTTAAGCGCTTTGACCATGGCCATGGCTTCACCCACCTGA
>NZ_JAHWCO010000121.1:0-9459 GCF_020054415.1 Candidatus Symbiopectobacterium sp.
AGATGTTTTGGCCGATTAAAAGAATACCGCCGTATTGCCACACGTTATGACAAAACGGCGAGGAATTATCTGTCGATGGTTAAACTGGGCTGCATCCGCCTCTTTTACAAGAAGTTATGCAATTAAGGGACACAGCCTAGATACCGTGGTCCGCTTCGAAAGCCTCCACCCCGTTCAACCCTTCGAAAAAGTCGAAGTGCCACAAGGCGCGACGGAATTCACCGTCGGTGACCACCTGAAGCCCGGCTTCGCGTTGCAACTCAACGGCACACAGAATTTCTGCATCTTCCACGGTGCGCAGTTGCTCCGCATTAATGGTACCAGACTGGAATTGCAGGTGTGCTTCTCTGATTGCAACGGGACGCAACAGGCTGCCGACCGCGTCAGCGCGAAAAGGGGGAAGTACTTTAGCCATGATAACCTCCTGATCTTTCGCAACAACTCCTTCACGTCACGGCGTGAGGCAAGCGGCATTGCAAAATAGTTTCAAAATAAATAGTCACGCCGTACAGTAACAACTCCTTATACTTATTTAGCCATCTGTATGGCTATAAAGTAAGTGAATCCTGTCATGGCAACAGGTTGAGGGAAATAGAATAATTTTCATTTTCCGCGACTAACATGAATAAAATTCACGTCAGACTGATGACAAAGTCACTTTCCCCTCATTGACTCCCCGGCTTTCTCCCCTCGTTATCCTCGGCGAAAGCCGGGGATCTCTGACAGAATGAACGCGTTTCACCTGCACGAGATTCCCGTCTTCGTGGGAATGACGGTGATGGGCGAGAATAATGGCGTGTTACAGGCCGAGCTGCTGGTGTGCGTTAACCCGCACGTGCTCAGGCAAGGGAAGATAGCCATCCTGACTCACCAGACTTTGCCCAGCGGTAGACGGTACCCGATCCATAAAGGCGGCCGTCAGGCTATCCAACACCTGCTCTGGCGCTTTGTTGACATAAATATAGAGGTAGCGCGCATAGGGATAACGCCCGCTGCGAATATTGCCCACCGTCGTCGGCGCAACATAGTCGTTTCCCTGCGCTGCCAGCGGCAGCATTTTCACTCCGCTGGCGCGAAAACAGATGCTTGCATAAACAATCGCCTGTGTGGAGGCAGCTACGGCCTGCACCACCGACGCAGAACCCGGTAGCTCATTTACCAGCGGCAAGAAATCACCGCCGCACAGCGCTTGCTGCTTAAAAAAACCATAGGTGCCTGACGCTGAGTTGCGCCCGTAGCGCAACACACGGCGCGATGCCCATTCCCCCGTCAGCAGGTCGTATATTCAATATGTTGATTGCAGTGTGAAATGTCCGGTTTTGGATGTGGAATACAGTGGCTAAAGTTGATGTAAGATGCCCATTTTGTGAACAGACATCTCCTGTGAAAAAACACGGTTATGGCAAAAGTGGCCATCAGCGTTACCGTCGTCAGTCATGCAAACACGGATGGCTACATGGCTTACAACGACGAACTTCCAAAAGTAAAACACATTGTTAGCAAGCTGTATACACAGCGTATTGAGCGTGCACATCTGACACTGCGTAACCGATTGCAACGGCTCAATCGCAAGACGCCCGGATATTCGAAATCATCCGAAATGCACGATAGGATCATCGGTACTTACATCGAACGCGAGTACTACGTTTGATGCTACATCAACTCATTGAATACACGAACTAACCCATTGATTGCAGACGTCGGCTTTTCATTGAACAGGAGGAAACGGATGCCCGCACCGGTCGATCAGCATCGTTCAACATCCACCGCTTCATCAGCACAGAAGGCGGCATCTTCATGGCTTTCCCGATGTAAGCGTATTGCACAACGTGTTCAGGCTATTCCCAGCATTGCACACCTGATCCGTGCCGGGGAGCGTTTCAACGATCGCATGGGAAACCAGTTTGGCGCAGCCATCACCTATTTTTCCTTTCTGTCGTTGATCCCGATTTTGATGGTCTCCTTCGCTACCGTCGGTTTCGTACTTGCCTCCAACCCCGATATGCTGACGCAGTTGATTGACCGCATCGTCAACAGCATCAGAGACCCCAATCTGGCGATGACGTTAAAAAATACGGTAAAGACCGCCGTTGAACAGCGCACCACCGTCGGTGTCACCGGACTGCTGATCGCGCTCTATTCCGGTATCAGTTGGATGGGCAATTTACGTGAAGCGATCCGCGCCCAATCCCGTGACGTATGGGAACGCAAGCCGCACGAAGAAGAAAAAATCTATTTTCAGTACGTGCGGGATTTCCTCTCCCTGATAGGGCTGTTGATCGCGCTGACCATTACGATGTTTCTCACTTCGGCGGCGGGTACGGCACAAAGCGCTATCGTTTCTGCTCTCGGGCTAGAGGGTATCGAATGGCTGCGGCCCCTGCTCCGCGTGATAACACTCACCATCTCCATTTCCGCTAACTATTTGGTGTTTCTTTGGATTTTCATGATATTGCCGCGCCATAAGCCGAAGCACAAAGCGCTGCTGCGCGGTACGCTGCTTGCCGCAGTGGGGTTTGAGGCCATCAAATTCGCCATGACGGTCGCGTTGCCAAAACTCGCCAGCACCCCGTCCGGTGCCGCTTTTGGCTCGGTGATTGGCTTAATGGCCTTCTTCTACTTTTTTGCTCGCCTCACGCTGTTTTGTGCGGCATGGATTGCAACGGCGAACTATAAAGGCGATAAATCAACAGATGACACATCACGCTAACCAATAACGGGAGATCCCATGCCATTTTTTAACATCAAAATTACGCGCGATGGCGCCACCACAGAGCAAAAACGCCAGTTGATTGCGGGCGTTACCCAATTTCTGGTCGACGTCATGGGTAAAAATCCGGCCACCACTGCCGTTATCATTGATGAAGTGGATACCGACAACTGGGGGTTGGGCGGTGAAAGCGTCACCGAATTGTGCAAGCCGAAGTCCTGATATTTCTTGCGCTGAGCGCCATAAGGATCGGGAGTGGTCAATTTTCCCGATCCAGGTCATAAAAAATAAAATATCGTTTTAAGACTATTGACTCAATGCCTGCGAACGTTGAGACTGGAGCCCGTTGCTCTCTTTTTTGATGACTTTTTTCTTCACTTTTTCGAAAGGGCCAGCTTCTGATGCCCACTAAAAACATTGCCGTTATTGGCGAATGCATGATTGAACTGTCGAAAAAGGTCGCGGACCTGAACCGCTGCTTTGGTGGCGACACCCTGAACACCGCCGTGTATGTCGCTCGCCAGGTGAATACCGACGCTCTGGGCGTCCACTACGTGACCTCACTGGGCACGGAAAGCTTCAGCACGGAAATGATGAAGGCCTGGGAAAAGGAGAAGGTTGGCACCTCGCTGATCCAGCGTCTGGACAATAAGCTGCTAGGCCTGTACTTCATTGAAACCGACGATACCGGTGAGCGTACCTTCTACTACTGGCGTAATGATGCCGCCGCGCGTTTCTGGCTGGACGGCAAAGATGCCGATGCGATCTGCGTACGTTTGGCCACCTTTGACCACCTTTGACTATCTCTATCTGAGCGGTATCAGCGTGGCGATCCTTAACCCTGCCAGCCGCCAGCGTTTGCTAACGTTGCTGCGTGCCTGCCGTGCTAACGGTGGCAAGGTTATTTTCGACAATAACTACCGTCCACGCCTGTGGCAAAGCAAAGAAGATACACAGCAAGCCTACAGTGACATCCTGGCGTGCACCGATATCGCCTTCCTGACACTGGATGACGAATACATGCTGTGGGGCGAACATCCGGTGGATGCCGTGCTGGCACGCACACAGGGTTTCGGTGTGTCTGAAGTGGTAATTAAACGCGGCGCAGACTCCTGCCTGATTTCTGAAAACGGTCAGCCGTTAGTGGATGTTCCGGCGGTGAAATTGCCGAAAGAGCGCGTAGTGGATACCACCGCGGCGGGTGACTCCTTCAGCGCAGGCTATCTGTCAGTGCGCCTGTGCGGCGGCTCGACGGAAGCGGCGGCCAAGCGCGGCCACCTGACTGCCAGCACGGTGATTCAGTACCGTGGCGCCATCATCCCGCAAGACGCCATGCCTGCCTGATAACACAGCGCCAGAGTGAAAAAAAGGGAAGCCAGATGGCTTCCCTTTTTATTCGGAGAAGTAACAACCAGGCACATTACTGTGCCGGTGTTGCCTGTGCCGCCTCCTCCGATGGAGCGGCTAAAGCAGCCTCCAACGCGACAGGAGGTGTCATGATTTTACTGTACACCTCATATAACGCCTTGGTGTTTACTTCCGGCTCACCCTTTTGCTGTTTGAACATCAGCGTGGTTTCCTGAGAAAGCTGCTGGTGCAGTTCCTGATTCAGCAAAGGTAGCGTCAGTTCAGAGAGATAGGCCTGACGCAACTTCTGATATTGTTCCGGTGCAATATCCACCACGCCGTTACGCTGTGAGAGCAAGCGCTGCTGCATCAACACATCGGTACTGGTGCGGGCGTAGGTCGCAAACAGTTTGCCGAGCTCGTCGCTCTTGCGCGCGATCAGCGCGTCAAACTCTTGCTGCGTTAACCCCTTGTCACGCAAGCTCATCAGCTCTTTTGCCAAGAAGGTCAACGCGGCCTCGGTGTTCGCGCTGTTGGGACTGTCCAGATGGATGCCACACTGCGCACGGGTATAGTACACATCGCAGTTAACGCGCACGCTGGTTTCTTTAAGCCCGCTCTTTTCCAATGCCTGCTGCACATGCCAGAACAGCGCTTCGCGCGCTAAATCACTGTGCCAGTAGCGGGTAAGCGCCTGCGATTCGCGGATAGGATGCCAGGGCATATCCCAGATCAGCGAGAGCGTATCGCGCTTCGCCTTATCAAGCATAAAACCAATCGGCTCCGCAGGCAGCGGCGAGAGCGTCGGCATCGGAGCCGGCGCGGCGCGTTTACCTTCCAGCGAGATAAACGTTTTACCGATAAGCTCGTTTATCTGGCGAGTTTCTACATGCCCCACTACGTACAGCGTCATCGCATCAGGGGTATACCAAGCTTTGTAAAACTGCGACATCATTTCAGCCGTTGGACGCGCTTTGACATTCTGTGCCGGATCGTGCGCCAGCAGAGACGATCCTTTCAAGCGATAACGCCACGTGGGATCCTGCGGATCGGCGGGAACACCCACCTCCTGATCGGGGATGCGTAACGCGTTAGCGATACTGCCATCATCAATCTTGATGCTCCCTGCCGTTTCTGCCAGCCAATTCAGTGCATCTTTAAGCAATTCAGGCCGATTATTGGGCAAACTGAGGTTGTAGGAGGTGTAGTCATACGAGACAAACGCGGGCGGCAGCGACTTCGCGCCGTTAGTCTCCGGTATCAGCAACGAGGGAAGCAGTGCGACAGGTAAATTATCGCCCGGCGTCAGCGCCAAACGAGAAATAAGGTGCGCAAAGCCCGACTGCTGAGCACTCTCAGCGAGCGAACCTGCGTTAACCACTAAACGTAATTCAATCCGATCCCCAGGACGCTGCGGCGTGGTCAGTAACTGCCACGTAAAACCATTATCCAGCTTTCCCTGCTGCCAGGCAGGATCGGGTTGTAGTGTTTCAGCTTGCACGCTGCCGCCAGCCAACGCCAGCAACAATCCACCAACTAAGAACCCTATTTTGGTGCCCTGCATGTGAACCCCTACTTAACTGACTATCCAACACAGTAAAAGATGATTGTGACAATAAGGCCTGTACACTCTCTCACCGCCCAATACGCCTATCCCTTTCAGGATGCGCCAGCGGAGGTATTACGGGGAAATCAGAGCGATCAGTTTACCCTTACGTTAGACCGCACACTTTTTCCTATGTCACTCAATATGATGAAATAATTTTGGAAATATAGACGAAATGATGACCAATAAGCGGTTTTTAATCGTTATGCCCCCGATACAGACCATGCACAACGCGATTGCCTGGCCGCAACCTTATGAAAAATTCCCCGTGATGGCAAGCCGCAATCACGGGGAATCATGAGAAGCGAGGACGGGGATAGCCCGTTATCACTGCGCCAACGGGAGTTGGCGCAGGGTAAAACCCATTTATGAAAGTACGGTCGGTGCAGACGTATCGTCTTTTTTATGCCCAGAGAGCTCGCTTTCCAGCTGCTTCTCATCCAGCTCACCCACCCACTTGGCAACCACGATCGTCGCGACACCGTTGCCGACTAGGTTGGTCAGGGCACGCGCTTCTGACATAAAGCGGTCAATACCCAGGATCAACGCCAAACCAGCCACCGGCAGGTGCCCCACCGCAGAAATGGTCGCTGCCAGCACGATAAACCCGCTACCGGTGACGCCAGCGGCACCTTTCGAGGAGAGCAACAACACCACCAGCAACGTAATCTGGTGCCAGATATCCGTATGACTATTGGTGGCCTGCGCAATAAACACCGCCGCCATGGTCAAGTAGATGGAGGTGCCATCCAGGTTGAAGGAGTAGCAGGTAGGAATCACCAGACCCACCACCGATTTTTTACACCCCACTTTTTCCATCTTGTTCAGCATGCGCGGCAGCACGGATTCTGACGAGGAGGTCCCTAGCACAATCAGCAGCTCTTCGCGGATGTAGCGGATAAATTTGAAAATGCTGAATCCGGTAGCGCGGGCGATGCTGCCCAGCACCAGAAAAACAAACAGCAGGCACGTGATATAGAAGCAGATGATCAACTGTCCCAACTGCACCAGTGAGCCAACACCGTATTTACCAATGGTGAACGCCATCGCGCCGAATGCGCCGATCGGTGCCAAACGCATGATCATATTGATCACGCCAAAAATGGTGTGTGAGAAGCTGTCAATCACGTTGAAAATGACGCGTCCTTTCTCACCCAGGCGATGCAGTGCGAAGCCAAACATCACCGCAAACAGCAACACCTGCAAAATGTTACCACTGGCGAAAGCGCCCACCACGCTTGCAGGAATCACGTCCATCAGAAACGCGACCACACCCTGCTGTTGCGCCTGTTGGGTGTAGACCGCCACCACAGAGGCATCCAGTGTGGTGGCATCGACATTCATGCCCGCACCCGGTTGCATGATATTCACCACCAGCAGACCGATAATCAGTGCCACGGTGCTGACAATTTCAAAGTAAAGCAGCGCGACAGCGCCAGTACGGCCTACCGACCTCATACTTTCCATACCGGCAATACCGGTCACTACGGTACAGAAGATGGCGGGGGCAATCACCATCTTGATCAGTTTAACAAATCCATCGCCCAGCGGTTTCATTTGCGCACCCAGATCTGGGTAGAAATGTCCTAGTAGGATCCCTATCGTAATCGCTGTAATAACCTGAAAATAAAGGATTTTAAAAATAGACGCTTTCATATACTTATCCTATGGTAGGGAAACACATAGGGTCGCAAACGACGCCTCTGTGACTGCGGCGAAAAGTAACATAGCGGTAACAGAGTGGAAATGTTTTATAACTTTAGTTTGTGAACTTCAGGTTAAAAATAAGAGCTGAATCACATCAGCGAGAATGCAAAAAACAAACATGCAAGCAATTTTTTGAAACATATAACGATAATGCAATCAGTCCATTCTGGGTAAATATTGAAAAAACCCATAAAATACAATTGAAATATTAAAATACATTTAATTTGTAAGGTTAATTTTTAGTGTTATCAGATGGTAACAGGAATGAGCGCGACTATCGCTACGGTTTGGGGGGCGGTGTCATAGCATCCGCGTTAGATTGCGTGGCGTCATCCGCTATCTGCTGCGCTAACCGCTGCTGATTGAGGTTATAGCTGCGCACCAACGCCCCCAGTTCATCATCCTGATGATGTTTTGGCGGCGTCAGACGATGTTGCAATAGCTGCTCCGTCGGCACCGCCTGCAACTCAGTGATCACCGCCCGTAGCGGATGAATCATCAAGCGGTTGATGCGCCAAGTCACTGCGACAGAGAGGATCAGCGCCAGCAAGAAGTAAGTCGCCAATAGCATGGAAAAGGTGCTGACGATAAACTGAAACATACGGTAGGAATCCGCTTGCAGCACCAGCGTCGCCAGCGGCGCCGATGTTGGTGCCTGCGGCAGCGCATAGAGCGGCACCGCGATACGAATGGGTAATTTGAATACGCGTGCCAGCCACGCAGGCACCGGGCGTTCGCTCGGAAAGCGCGCGTGCAACGTTTGCAGGTAGCCGGGCAACATCACGTCGGCGCGACTCAGAAATGCCACAGGCAGCAGGTTATCGAGGATCGCTTCAACGCGGACCACGTCACCGCGCAACACCGCCTCCGCCAACGGTTCACGCACGGAAAAAGCGATGCTCTCCAGTTGCCTGGCATAATCCTCACGCCGCTGCTGCACGAAGTGAAAAAGTTGTATCACAATAAACAGACTGAGCGTCACCACCGCCACGGCGGAAACCGCCGTCATCTGTTTGATTGTCAAAGAGCGTCTCAGCCGCAAACCTGTTCTCCGTCGATGGCGCTTGTTCAGTTGTGTTGCACGGTTCACCGGGCACGATTGCGCTAGTATAGGCCAGATTAAGCGCGTCTCAATGCCCTTTTATGACCCCGATGGGATTTCATCTTAATCCGAACAGTGGTTCAACAGCACCGAGGGGAGGAGGCGAGCAAAAAGCGCGGGAGGCAGACCCAAGGTGAGTCTGCCTGATTAATCAGATAGTACTGCGGATGGCTTTGTTGAATAAATAGAACTTTTGGGTAATCATCGGAGCAGATCAACGCAGTTGTTTCAAAATCAGGTCTCCATGGCGAAACAAAATGTTAAAATCACCAACTGGCCCTCTTATAACAAGGCCCTCAAGCAGCGCGGTTCTCTAACCGTATGGC
Organism: Candidatus Symbiopectobacterium sp.; assembly: GCF_020054415.1. Taxonomy (NCBI): domain Bacteria; kingdom Pseudomonadati; phylum Pseudomonadota; class Gammaproteobacteria; order Enterobacterales; family Enterobacteriaceae; genus Symbiopectobacterium; species Candidatus Symbiopectobacterium sp. The sequence goes on from NZ_JAHWCO010000121.1 coordinate 8,799, forward strand.
TAGATAAATCAACCATTTCTGCATGGACGGAAAAAACACTACTGAACGGCGTGGACGACCTCTCCACTACTAGTTGTAGCCATCCGCATGCAGGCGCGCGAATTCGTTGACACCGGCGATTTCGGCGGCGCGCAGCATGGATTCATCATCAATATAGCGAGCACCGCTGATCAGGTTATCGCGCAGAGTGCCGCTGATCAGTTGAATACCTTGCGGTACATAGCAAATGTTGTGGCGCAAATCGCTGACATCCAACTGACGTGTGTCCACGCCGTCGATCAAAATATTCCCTTCGCTTGGGGAATAAAGATTGACGATCAGTTTTTCCAGCGAACTTTTTCCTGAACCGCTGCGACCAATGGTGCCAACTTTTTCACCTGCGGCGACAGAGAGATTGATGTTGTGCAAAGAGCGGTGCTTCTGTTCAGGATAACTGAAGGTCACGTCACGGAATTCCAGTCCGCCTTGAATGCGTTCGCGTTTAAGCGGCCGTTCATTCTCTTGACGCTCTTGCGGCAATTGGGTCGTGTATTCAATATGTTGATTGCAGTGTGAAATGTCCGGTTTTGGATGTGGAATACAGTGGCTAAAGTTGATGTAAGATGCCCGTTTTGTGAACAGACATCTCCTGTGAAAAAACACGGTTATGGCAAAAGTGGCC
>NZ_JAHWCO010000001.1:0-1185 GCF_020054415.1 Candidatus Symbiopectobacterium sp.
GACCCGATGCAGTGCTCGCATCGCCTGCTGAACCTCAGTTGTCGGCTGAACAAAACGCATTGACGGCCGGGATGCAGCTTCACATATCGCCTCTGCATCAACAAAATCATTTTTATTGCTCTTGATAAACGGGCGCACAACCTGCGGAGAGATAAGTTTTGCTTCATGGCAGCTATCATTGATACGCCGCGCCATAAAGTGTGCCCCGGCACAAGCTTCCATAACAACAACCGAGGATGGGCACGTCGCCAAAAACTGCATTAGCTTTGTGCGAGTAAACTTCTTACGCAGAAGCGCGTTACCTGACTTATCCTGGCAATGAATTTGGAAAGAATGCTTACCGAGATCGATACCAATAAGAGTAACGTTTTCCATGATGGCCTCTCCTGAAAGAAAAACACCCTGCCAGCGTACCGCTCACAGAGTGGGGGTGACCATCTCATTAGGGCCTGTAAGGGGTTATGAACAATTATTTTAATTCTTTGAATTTATAACGCGTAAAAAATAACGCTGAGGAGAACGAGACCACAGGGTGAACAGCAGGAAGCCGCGAAAGTCAGCACCGCGTCTGACAAAAATGCCGGGAGCATTTTTGAACGCTTCTAGCAGCGGCCCCGTAGGGGCGAGTCTCATGGATGAGACGAGTTTTCCGCGTCGCTGGCGGCCCGTCAGTGAGCTCGGGCTTCGAAGTCACCGCGTAGCGGCGTTATTTCCCGCGAAAAGCTAGGGGCCACGGAGCGAGGGCGATTGAGCGCCCCGTGTCGGGCGCGTGTGATGCACCGAGCAAATAACTGCGTGGGTTAACGCGCACGAAATGTTCACTGCACCAAAAAAAGGCTGGGCCTAAATTTCTGTGAATTCCCGCTTTCGCGGGAATGACGGGGCTTTGTTGAATAAATCAGAACTTGTAACGACTGCGCCCCATACTGGTCGATTGTTACGTGATGCGAATACTGTTCGGCATTCCTAATAGCGTGATCCGGTTAAGCGCTTTGACCATGGTCATGGCTTCACCCACCTGAGCATCGTAGTCTCTCAGACTTATATGACCACCCAGAAGCCTTTTGAACCGGAACATGGCCGTTTCAGCCACTGAGCGCCGGTGATAGCCCACTTTCTTTTTCCAGATATCGTTACTACCGCTAATGCGCTGATTTGCAACAGCGTGGTTACGCTCGTGGTAGC
>NZ_JAHWCO010000033.1:0-2100 GCF_020054415.1 Candidatus Symbiopectobacterium sp.
TACGGTGAGGAAATGCTGAGTATCCGTGGGCTGTTTGACTCGGTGGTGGGCGAGGATTCACCGAGCCTGACCCGGTTGAAGCAGTGGAAGATTGTACCGAAGTTGGCCGTTGATGTGAGCAACGCGGACGCGTTGCCTCGGAGTTCTGTCACTAACTGTACGGGCGACGAAAAAATAGACATCCCAGAATACATAAACGGGGATGTCTGTACCAGATGTGATCAGCACGATAGACAGATTGGCTGGACGTCTGAAAAAGAAAACATCGACTTTGACCACATGACCGACAAAGAACAGCACGCAAGGTAGCGCGGTGGAAGACGAAGTATGCCGCGTTACCTTCTACTGAAAGGTTAGCAATAATGATTACGCTGAATGAAGCAGAGGGATAATAACTGAGCAGCTTAACTATTTTGCTGTCGAAATCACCATAAAATCGGCAGCTAGGTGATTTTGTTGTATGATTTACGATGAAAATGAACAACAAAATACAAAAATGGTACTCACATGAAAAGCCTGATACACATCCCACCAAAGTGCAGTGAACTGATACATGACCTGAATCAGTGCCTGAGCATTCTTGATCCCGAGTTCAGGGAGGGTCTAGCGGCTTATAATATTCCCGGACTGACAGAGGATGCCATACTCGACCACAAAGGGCGCTACCTTCACTGGGATGACATAAAAAACAGGCACCAGGAATACGATACGGCGCTGGCAAAATGGTCAATTATCAAAATAGCCCGTAAACCTTTTTTCGCGCCAGCTTTCGGCTACGGTGTCAGTTACATTTCAACGCCCAACCTCACCCGCATCGCCTCACTGGTCGATCAACGCTGCACAACCGCAGGGCTGGATGCGCTTATTGCCACCTACAGGGTAACCGATGAAAGCATTCTGGATTTTGCTGATGAAGAAAGCATTGCCTCCAGTCAGTTGGAAGGGGCGGCAACAACCCGCGTGATCGCAAAAAACATGCTGAGGGATGGCAGAAAGCCACGCACAGAAGGCGAACAGATGATTATATGTAATCGTCGCCTGATGCATATGGCCTGGTCACACAGACATGAAGCTATGTCTCTCGAACTGCTACTTGATTTTCACCGGGAAGCGACGACAGGCGTTGATGATAAAAACTATCACCCAGGAGAACTCCGCACGACTGATGATGTATGGGTTGGGGATGATATGGGAAATGTTATCCATCGCCCACCGGAAGCCGCCGACGTCATGGGGGATCTTCGTTCGCTGCTATTGTGGGCAAATGAGCCGCACGAGAAGGAGACGGCATGGAAAAGATACATGCACCCCATTACCAAGGCGATCATCCTTCATTTTTATATTGGATACATACACCCGTTCTACGACGGTAACGGCAGGGTTGCACGCGCGCTGTGTTACTGGATGCTGTTCAGAACGGGGTATTCTGCTTTCCGCTATATTTCCATCTCAAAACTGTTGAAGGAGGCCCCAAAAGAATACGCGCGGGCGTACCTGAGAACTGAAACCGATGATATGGATCTGACCTACTTCATTGAATATCAGTCCAGGATTATTGAGCGGGCCGTTAACGAACTTGTCGCTCATGTTGAAACTTCAGCATTCCGGCTTCAGGAGCTGCGCACGTGGATGGCAGACACGGGGCTATTGACACAACTGAGCGATTTACAGATGAGTATCGTCACCTCGGTGATCTACTTCCCGGAACGTGAACACACAATAAAAAGCGTGACAGAAAAGTACGGCGTTGCCAGAAGCACCGCTCAGGTGGCCCTTGAATCCCTGGTCAACGCCGGAATAATAACGAAAACGGGAGGTTCGGGGAGAACGCCGGCAACCTATACCGGGCGCAAATCACCGGAAAAACTGAAAGCAGGTTTGCTTAACTTGCAGCGCGATTAGCCTGATGGCATCACGCCAAAAAGCGCCCCCTATGGCGCTTTTTTGTCTGCACAAAAGTGCACAATTTTTTTGATGTGATTTTTACCCTTTCAGCTCAGTGCGGGCGCGGGCTGGACTGGGATCGGCCTCTGCACAAAAAACGAAGCGAATGTCGCGCGCAGGTGACGGGGGAGCAGCCCCCGCGAAGGGGGGTAGGCA
>NZ_JAHWCO010000604.1:0-8280 GCF_020054415.1 Candidatus Symbiopectobacterium sp.
ACTGTATCGTAAGCGCCGTCAGCCGATGCCTCTCTGATTTTCCGGTGGGTCTGGTTTATCAGCGCCGGTAGAGCTTGGGCATCAGTCGTACCACTGAGCGACAAATCCGCACAGATAATCTCATGCGTCACACTGTCTACTGCAAGGTGCAGCTTACGCCATACCCTGCGTCTGTCGGCACCATGCTGCCGGACTTTCCATTCGCCTTCGCCAAAGACCTTCAGACCGGTTCCATCAATGACCAGATGCGAGATTTCACCACGGGTTGGCGTTTTTATGCCGATGTTCACTGTATTTGCTCGCTTGCTGAGCAGCGAATAGTCTGGACAATGCAGCGACAATTTAATCAGTTTAAAAATCGAGTCAACAAAGCCCTGTAAAGCCCTCAATGAAAGGCCAAGCACGCGTTTCATCATCAGGACTGTGGTGATGGCCATATCTGAGTAGTGGAGCGGTCGTCCACGCCGTTCAGTAGTGTTTTTTTCCGTCCATGCAGCAATGGCTGATTTATCTAGCCATACGGTTAGAGAACCGCGTTGCTTGAGGGCCTTGTTATAAGAGGGCCAGTTGGTTATTTTAAAATTTTGTTTTGCCATGGGGACCTGATTTTGAAACAACTGTGGTGATCTGCTCCGATGATTACCCAAAAGTTATATTTATTCAGCAAAGCCGTTATATTGCGTGGAATTGTCGGTGAAGCGGCAATATTTGAGATATTTCTTATAAGAAAATATCTTAGCTCAGCTGAATATTTGGATAGTATGTGATATAAGTAGGGGAAATAATTTGAAAAACAGCTTACTGTAGGAAGAACTCAAATCCCATCGCCGTATTCAAATCCCCGATTGATCCCATTGAAGTATTGATCCATGTCCATTGCGGGTTTGTCGCTTTCCGGGCGCCCCACAATGCGCGCCGGGACGCCCGCCGCCGTGGTATGCGCCGGAACTGGCTGCAACACCACGGAACCTGCGCCAATTTTTGCGCCGCGCCCAACTTCAATATTACCGAGAATTTTGGCACCCGCGCCAATCATAACCCCTTCGCGGATCTTGGGATGGCGATCGCCGCTGGTTTTCCCGGTCCCGCCCAAGGTGACAGATTGCAGGATAGACACATCATTTTCCACCACTGCCGTCTCACCAATCACAATCCCGGTGGCATGATCGAGCATGATCCCACAACCAATGGTCGCAGCTGGGTGAATATCGACGCCAAACGACACCGAAATCTGGTTCTGAAAATAAATAGCCAGCGCTTTACGCCCCTGATACCAGAGCCAATGACCAATACGGTAGGCCTGAAGCGCATGAAATCCTTTCAGGTAAAGCAGCGGCGTGGAGTATTTATCCACCGCCGGGTCACGCTGACACACCGCGCGAATGTCGCACGCGGATGACAGAATCATTTGCGGATCGGCACGGTAGGCCTCTTCCACTACTTCGCGAATGGCGATCGCCGGCACGATGGAATTTGCCAACTTGTTCGCCAGCATATAACTCAATGCGCTGCCTAGGTTTTCATGTTTCAGCAATGTGGCATGAAAAAAGCTGGCCAACATCGGCTCGCAATCAGCCAGCGACCGGCCTTCTGCTTTGATATTTTCCCACACCAATTCCAATTCATCAGTCGACATTGCCTTCACTCCCCTGCCGCACCGTTCATTGCGATGCGCTGACACGTTGCATTTATTGTTATCGCCCGTCACGCTCGCCAAAGACTCGCGTAGCCGCCAGCATACGATATAAAAGCCAAAAAACGCCAGAACACCAGCGTCGCCGTTGGTCTCAAGGATAACGTTATATTATTCGCGCTCGCTTTCGTCTTTGCGCGTTCTACCAAGCAGGGTAAGCGCCGCTTCGCGTGCGGCCTTGCCACAGTATAAAACCTGCCACAGTTGTTCACTGATGGGCATTTCTACCCCATGACGCTGCGCCAACGCCAGCACCTCTTTGGTGTTGCGATAACCTTCCACCACCTGACCAATCTGGTCCTGAGCGCTTTGTACATCCAGCCCCTGACCCAGCATCATGCCAAAGCGGCGGTTACGGGATTGGTTATCGGTACAGGTCAACACCAGATCGCCCAGCCCGGCCATCCCCATAAACGTGGCGGGGTCAGCCCCGAGCGCCACGCCAAGCCGCGTCATTTCCGCCAGCCCACGCGTGATGAGCGCCGTGAGCGCATTGGCACCAAAGCCAATGCCATCGGACATGCCGGCACCAATAGCAATCACATTTTTTACCGCGCCGCCAAGCTGAACGCCGATAAGATCGGGGTTACTGTAGACGCGAAAACTCTTGCCACAGTGCAGCAGCGTTTGCAGATCGTCAGAAAACGTTTTGTCTGTCGCGGCCAGCGCGATAGCGGTGGGTAATCCCGCCGCGAGTTCTTTCGCGAACGTCGGACCAGAAATCACCGCCCAAGGAATCTCTTCACCTAATGCTTCCCGCGCCACATCTTGCAACAAGCGCCCGGTTTCTGCCTCCAACCCTTTTGTCGCCCACACCAAGCGTGCATCAGCACGCAGCAGCGGTTTTAGCTGACGTAGCACGTCACCAAACACATGGCTCGGCACCACCACCAAAATATCGCGACTCGCCGCCAGCGCCTGCGCTAAATCAGACTCGAGGTGCAGCGTATCGGGGAAAGGCACATCCGGCAGGAACGCCTGGTTACACCGGGCGGCCTGCAATGTCTGTATGTGCGCAGGATCGTGTCCCCACAGCACCACGGAGTGACCATTGCGGGCCAGCGTAATCGCTAGGGCGGTGCCGTATGAACCTGCACCGACCACTGTCATGGAAGCATTAGCTGTGCTCATCAGGCATCCAAACGCGGTGCGCCGTTTTCACCTTCTGCGGACTGCCCTTCCGTTTGCTGTTGCAGATAGTTCATGAACAGCGCATCGAAGTTCACCGGCGCCAGATTCAACTGCGGGAATGTGCCGCGTGTCACCATGCTGGTCACACATTCACGCGCATAGGGGAACAGAATGTTCGGGCAGTAAGCGCCTAGGCAATGTGCCAGTTGTGTACCTTCCAGACCGCCAACGGTGAAAATACCCGCTTGCTGAACTTCACACAGGAACGCAGTATTTTCGCCCAGCGTCGAGGTTACCGTTACGCGCAGCACAACTTCATACACTTCTTCCGCCAGTTGGCTGGACGCCGTATCCAGATCCAGTTTAACTTCCGGTTGCCAATCCTGCTGAAACACCTGAGGAGCATTCGGCGCTTCAAAAGAGACATCCTTGGTGTAAATACGTTGAATCTGAAAAGTCATTTCGGCGGAGTTTTGTTCGGACATGTTGGCTAATACCTTTAATGTTAACGTTTCTAATGCGCCGCATTCACCGTGTGGCAGCGGACGCTAATGTGTGCATTTAAAATCGAACAATGCGTGCAGGGAACCTGCGCCTAGCTACAACCTACCATACCTTTACGACATGCTTTAAAGACATTCTGCTTGCGCTATCGCGTTTATTTACCCTGCACCAGCGGAAGATTCTCACCGCTCCAGCCGGACAAGCCGTCTTTCAGAACAGACACGCGTTCAAAACCGGCTTTCAGCAAGTTGTCAGCGGATTCACGCGAGCTGATACCGTTCACGCAAACGACAATCACAGGGCGCGCTTTGTGTTTCTCCAACTCGCCCAGACTGCCATTCTTAATGTCGTTAGGCAGCAGGTTGATGGCGTTGGCAATGTGGCCACGACGGAAATCATCACGGTTGCGCAAATCAACGATAACCGCTTCTTCTTTATTGATAAGTTGAATGGCTTCGCCACGCGCGATTTCTTTCACCTTGGAAAGCTTACTTTTCACGGTAATGACAATAACGGCAACCAACAGTGCAACCCAGGCGATACTCATAATCGGATGCCTGCTTACGAACGACATAATCTCTTGCATGGGGGGTAACAGCTCCCGAATCAGTTAATCAACAAAAATCAAGGTTTCTGAGTATACCTATGCGGTACAGCAATTACAGCCTGTAACAACCAGCAAGCAGCTAAACTGTAACTCTATCTGTGGCATGAATCAGAAAAATCGTAGCGACCGCCGCTAACGGTTGTGCCATTTTATGCGTATTGCACCCTTTTTATCATGCTTGATGCAGTTCATCCTGTGTAAACCTTACCCAAGATGCGCACCTCTGCAACATGTTCTTTCATTACCGGAGAGAGAAAAGCGCGGTAGGATGACTGGTCAGGGGCTGCCCATCGTGAAATAATCCCATCTTATGAATAATAAAGCGTCAGTGGTCTCGCACCGAGTACCATGCCGTGTGCCTGCTCAGGGTTCAAGCACAGGCAAATCGCCGCTGCATGCGCTGCTCGCGATATGTATCAGCGCGGTTTGCGTTGGGGCTTTTGCGTGGCCGACGCTCGGGCTCGGTGCCGATAATCAGCAACAGCTCAAGACGCTGCAACAGGATATCGCGGAGAAGGAAAAACGCGTTCAAGAGCAGAAACAGCAACGCAGCGCGCTGCTCAGCCAGTTACAGCAGCAAGAAAAATCCATCGCCCGGGCCAGTCGCCAACTGCGTGACATCACGGGAACGCTTGCCACACTTAGCGAAGAGCTTAAAGCGTTGGCAACCTCCATCACCAAACTCGAAAGCCAAAGAAAGCAGCAGGAAGTGCTGCTGGCACACCAATTAGACGCCGCCTTTCGTCAGGGGCAACACAACGGCTTGCAACTTATCCTCAGCGGCGAAGAGAGCCAGCGCAGCGAGCGTATTTTGGCCTACTTTGGTTACCTGAATGAAGCGCGCCAGCAAAACATCGCTGAGTTGCAACACACCCGCACCGAGCTCGCAGCACAGAAACGGCAGGTAGAGCAGAAGCAAGCAACGCAAAAAACGTTGCTCGCCGAGCAGCAAACACAGCAAAAGGCGTTGGAGCAAGCGCGGGGTGAACGTAAACAAACCCTATCCACGCTGGAAAGTTCGCTGGAAAAAGATCAGCAGCAACTGACAGAATTACGACAGAATGAAGCACGCCTGCGCGACCAGATTGCCCGCGCTGAACGCGAAGCCAAAGCGCGAGCCGAACGCGAAGCGCGCGAGGCAGCCAAGGTGCGTGAACGTGAAGAACAAGCCAAACGCAGCGGCAGCCGTTACCAACCGTCGGAAAGTGAGCGTTCACTTATGGCGCGCACCGGCGGGTTGGGCCAACCCGCCGGTCAGGCTATCTGGCCAGTGAGGGGGCGTGTTGAACACCGTTTTGGTGAACCCTTGCAGGGCGAATTGCGCTGGAAGGGATTGGTGATCGCGGCACCAGAGGGTACCGATGTCAAGGCCATTGCCGATGGCACCGTGATGATGGCTGATTGGCTGCAAGGATATGGACTTGTTGTGGTGTTGCAGCACGGCAAGGGAGACATGAGCCTGTATGGCTATAACCAGAGCGCACTGGTGTCGGTCGGCGCACAGGTGAAAGCCGGACAACCGATCGCATTAGTGGGCACCAGCGGTGGCCAAAGCCAGCCTGCGCTCTACTTTGAAATTCGCCGTCAAGGTCAGGCGGTCAACCCACAACCTTGGTTAGGGAAATAACAGGGAAAACATTTTGCTGATACCGATGTTACGAAAAGTACGCCGTCCGCTTCTCTTCACCTTGTTATTGGCATTTTGTTCATGGGCGATGGCGGGAAAGCTGTCAATTGTGATTGATGATTTCGGCTATCGGCCCCACAACGAAAATCAGATACTGGCGATGCCAACCGCCATCTCCATTGCGGTGTTGCCCAACGCGCCCTATGCCCGTGACATGGCAGTAAAGGCCCACCAGCAAGGGCGCGAGATATTGATCCACCTACCGATGGCTCCGATGGGAAAACAGCCTCTCGAGAAAGATACACTACGCCCGGAGATGAGCAGTGAAGAGATCGAACGCATTATCCGTCAGGCGGTAAATAACGTCCCTTACGCGGTCGGGTTAAATAACCATATGGGCAGCGCCATGACCTACAGCTTGCCAGGTATGCAAAAGGTGATGCAGGCCCTCAACGCTTATCAGCTCTACTTTCTCGACAGCATGACTATCGGCAGCAGCCAATCCATTCCGGCTGCGGCGGGCACGCACGTCAAGGTGGTCAAGCGTAAGGTCTTTTTAGACGATACTCAGAATGAGGCGGATATCCGCACCCAGTTTAATCGTGCGGTGCAACTGGCACGCCGTACCGGTTCGGCCATTGCCATCGGTCACCCGCACCCCGCGACTATCAAAGTGCTGCAACAGATGTTGCCCACGCTGGATACCGATATCGTTCTGGTGCGCCCCAGCCAGTTGTTGAATGAGCCGGTTCACTACCAGACGCTGCCCTATGAACCTCGCCCTGCGCAACCAGCACGTAAACCGTTCCGCAAACCGCAGCTGTGTACTATTAAACAGCCACTACCGCCGGTGGGTAACGACGTCTTCTTTAAACTGATCGGGGAAAGCTTACGTGACAGTGCGCCCGTTCATTTTATTGAGCAACGCTGGCGTACCTGGGTCACATCCGGGGATAAATAAATGCGTAGCGCGTCCTGGCCTCGGGGCGCGCTACGATGCCGTTAATCCCAGTGCAAAATCACTTTGCCGGATTTCCCAGAGCGCATCACGTCAAAGCCCTGCTGAAAGTCATCTATTGAAGTGATGAGTGATAATTGGCGTTAAATCGAGGCCTGATTGGATTAATGACGCCATATTGTACCAGTTTTCGAACATCTCACGCCCGTAGATTCCTTTGATCGTCAGTCCTTTGAAAATCACTTCGTTCCAATCAACCATCATCGGTTCCGGCGGAATGCCAAGTCGTGTATTCAATATGTTGATTGCAGTGTGAAATGTCCGGTTTTGGATGTGGAATACAGTGGATAAAGTTGATGTAAGATGCCCGTTTTGTGAACAGACATCTCCTGTGAAAAAACACGGTTATGGCAAAAGTAGCCATCAGCGTTACCGTCGTCAGTCATGCAAACACGGATGGCTACAGGGCTTACAACGACGAACTTCCAAAAGTAAAACACATTGTTAGCAAGCTGTATACACAGCGTATTGAGCGTGCACATCTGACACTGCGTAACCGACTGCAACGGCTCAATAGCAAGACGCTCGGATATTCAAAATCATCCGAAATGCACGATAGGATCATCGGTACTTACATCGAACGCGAGTACTACGTTTGATGCTACATCAACTCATTGAATACACGACCCAGAACTGCCGTGGTTTATGTTAGGCATTATCGGTTTACTCACGCTGGTAGCCCTGTATTGGCAGTTCAATCTGCGTAAGATAGCGCCGGCCACGTTGGGAGAGCATTGAGGTTAACGCTGGCGCTAACTGCCAATTTCTGTGCTTTCAGCGCTATCTGATAGCTAACCAGGGGCTGATAAGGCAGTGTATATCTCCGCCCATTAGCCCCGCAGATTTTCTGCTAAGCTCAAGGCACCCTTTCTATCGTTAAACAGCCATACTTCAGAAACACAGCACGTGCAGAGGAACATCAATGAAAAAATCAGGGATAGCCGCCATTGCCGCAGTGTCGCTGACGTTACTTGTTAGTGGCTGCGATCGGCTCACGCAATATTCTCTTAGCGAGCAAGATGTAAACAGTTATCTGCAAAAACACAATGATTTTAAAAAACAGATCGGCATTCCAGGCTTACTCGATGCCACCATCGTGTTGAACGATCTCAGCAGCCAGATCGGACGTGCTGAACCGTGCAAAGTCACCCTGTCAGGCCATGCCAAAGTGGACATCAGTTCGTTGCTGGGTGCCCAGTCAGCGGATGCTGTGCTTACTCTGAAAGCACAACCGGTGTTTGATAAAACTAACAGCGCCATTTACCTCAAAGAAATGGAACTGGTGGATTATCAAGTGACACCAGAGAAGATGGATACCGTGTTCAAAACGTTGACGCCCTATTTAAATCAGGCATTGAAGAACTATTTTGATCAGAAACCAGCCTATTTGCTCAGTGATGAAAATAGCAAAACGGAAGCCTTAGCCAAAAAACTGGCAAAAGGCATTGAGGTAAAACCGGGGAAAATTGCCATTCAGTTGACGGATTAAGTGTATTAGTCGCGACTAGATCTGACACTGGACCTTGAAAGGTTGAGAGTTACCGGTTTTGATATGGGTGCCTAATCCTTAAACAAAACGCGAGGTAACTCTCATGCTTCATGCTAACAATCCCATTATCAAACACAAAGCCGGCCTGCTCAATCTCGCCGAAGAACTCGGTAACGTATCAAAAGCCTGCAAGATCATGGGCGTGTCACGC
>NZ_JAHWCO010000088.1:0-2405 GCF_020054415.1 Candidatus Symbiopectobacterium sp.
AACTGGCACGGAAAAACAGCATGATTACCTATTATTCAACAAAGCCGGGCATTACCTATCGCATGGGGGAAGCGGCATGAGACAGCGTGTGCGACTGACGGCGGAAGATATTCCGCTTATCCGGGCGCTACTGGACTCCGGTATGCCGGTGGCTGAGGTGGCGAGGAAATTCGAGACCAGCAAACAGCATATCTACAGCATCAGGAACGGCAAAAACTGGGGGGCGGTGAAATGAGAGATATTCGATACCTGTTGACGGCATGGGGAAACTGGAGCGGCTCACGCATTGGCACCGAGTACAAGGCAGCATGGCCCCTCGTTACGGCAAGCAGCGATATCCGGCCCATGCTGTCTGATGAGGACGGGGAGATAGTTGACCGTGCGGTAGGGCTGCTCAAACACTTCGACCCGCTGGGCTACGATATCGTGGTGGCGTATTACAAGGGCAAGGTGTCGTGCAGGGCGATAGGGCGGGAAATTAATCGAAACCACAAGTATGTTGCTGATATTCTAACTCGCGCTGAAGCCTACATTGCAGGCCGCGTGGCTGAGCTTTTGGAGGCGGCTTGACGCAAAATGATATTCCGGGCTATAGTCAGTAGCAGGTGCCGAAAACACCGTACAGAGCGTAAACCGCACGCGTAAGATTTGCGGCTTTTCTGTGTCCATATTTTAGATATGGCCGAGTGTGGGTGAATAAAATACCAGCAATGGGAATAAACCCGCTTGCCTTTGTACAAGTTTTCGACACTTGGCCGCCTGAGTCTTTCAGGTTTCCTCCGAAAAAGGATACAAAAATGAGCACTAATATCATTATCTCCGATATCGCCATTCACAGAGACGCACAGGAGCGTTATTCACTGAACGATCTGCATCAAGCATCTAGCGGCGAGGAAAAGGACAAGCCAGCAAACTGTTTGCGCTCCGATAAAACAATTGAATTAATTGATGAAATTCTTAAAGCTCAGATTTGAGCATTTAAACCTGTAGACTCCCGTAAAGGCCGCTACGGAGGTACTTACGTTTGCAAGGAACTAGTCTATTCCTACGCAATGTGGATCAGCGCCTCGTTCGCTCTTAAAGTAATCCGTGCCTATGATGATATAGTTAATGGTCAGACGCACCAAGTGCGCAAGCAGAAAACGATTCCCGGCAAGCTCACCATGGAGCAGCAAGAGGCTATCAAACAACTGGTGCTTACTCGCGGGAAGAGCGTACCACATGAACATCAGGGCAAAGCAACCATCACGGTGTGGTCAGCACTGAAAAGTCACTTCGGTTGCAGCTATAAAGAAATTCCCGAAGAGAATTTTACCGAAGCGTTATCTCTTGCCGCTCGAGTACCGATTGACGGTGAATTCATCGGCAGAGCATCTTCACAAAATAGCTTCCCTGCTATCTCTGGCAGGATTGTTCTCGACTATGCAGATGGCAGTGTGACAAGGACAGAGGTGGTCGCCTCAAATTGTTTTATAGGGGATATTGAAACACTATTAGAATACTTTGAAAAGCGTGGTGTCGTTGTGCTCACCAACGAAGATGAGCGCCGAAACTTCGTTAAAGAAAATCTAATGCGGTTGATTAACTGATCAAAAAACCAGTAAATGCTTGACTGGGGCCCCGGGGCCCCACATAATAGCTTCATGCTGCGACAAGAGCGCGCAGGACATGAAGCCTCAACTCCCTCTGGTGGTTGGGGCTTTTTACTTATTGCTACCAATGGATGCTTCATTATAATAAATATGCATATTAACTCTATTGGTATATTAAGATGAATGTTAATTTAAGCGGTAACTTCTCCACTGTACCATCGATACAATCATCATCAAGAAACGAGAGTAATACTTCATGTGTGGGCGGAAATATTACAAAAATCAGTAATAAATTTGTAAGATTCAATGATAAAGTAACTAGTTATGAAGTTGAAAAAGGTTTTCGTAGTAAAGAAAAGTTGTCTATATATGAAAGAGAATATAGACGTGCTGTAGATAAGCAGGCGAAAGAATATGGATTAAGATGCGCATTTGGACATGACGATCCACATAAAGATCCATATCCCTATGATCATAGGGTTGGATTAAATAATATGATTAAATATTCGAATAATCCTTGATTTCGTTCGTAGCGTACTTACCTATTCGAATATACTGATGGTACACTGACAAATCTCTTTTCAAGGCTGCGCTCCGGCGCGGCCTTTTTTATTTCCCCTCAATCACACAGCGCCCACTTAGCGGGTGAGGCTATGACACGAATGAGCACTATCTACAGCAGGCTTTCATACGGAAGCGGGACGGGCTTAATGGGCCTTGGCGCGTCTGCCAGAGCCTACGCCGCATCAACCAAAGAGAGCGTCCTGCTGCTTGCAGATAAGGTTGCCGGGTTAAGCCTTGGTGACTGGGCAA
>NZ_JAHWCO010000565.1:0-3335 GCF_020054415.1 Candidatus Symbiopectobacterium sp.
TGACATACGGCCAGAGCGTAGCGCTGAATGAAGAACTGCTGACCGTTATTGAGAAGTGTAACGCCGACAAGCGAAGCATTCGGGAAATCGAAGGATCCCGGAAGAATTTACCTGCCAGGTAGCTGCGAAACCAGACAATGATGTTTGACGATTGCTTGCGCATGGCAAAGGCATGGGCGATGAAATACCAGCCAAAGAAGAAATGACGAAATCCAGAGTATTTTCCCGACAGTGTTCGATATTTCAGCATTGGCAAAGTATATCTCACTGGATATATAACAATTTTTCAGAGGATTATTCTAAATGACCGCAATCACCGAATTAACAGACGTTCAGCAAATGAATCTTGAACTGCTGCGATTGGTTCAATCTGACACAGCAGCGGCAGAAAAGGCCATTGAATTTGTTGCTGGCGTTAAGCTGAATTACGAGCTGTTCAAAGACCAGTACACACTCGCAGCCGCCGAACAAACCCCGCTTGCTCGCACTGAAAAAGCTATCCGCGAGGCAAAAGAAGCGCTGACACTATTTGGATGAGGAAATGATTATGGCAGCGCCAAAGGGTAACCGATTCTGGGAGGCTCGTAGCAGTCATGGGCGCAACCCCAAGTTCGATTCGCCCGAGGCGCTATGGTCAGCCTGCTGTGAATACTTCGAGTGGGTAGAAGAGCACCCATTGTGGGAAATGAAGGCCTTCTCATATCAAGGGGAAGTGACGCAGGAACCCATTGCAAAGATGCGAGCAATGACATTAACGGGTCTATGCCTGTTCCTGGATATTGCCGAAAGCACGTGGCAACTATATCGCGCTCGTGAAGATTTTATGGTGCTCACTACGCGAGCGGAGAAAGTCATCTACGACCAGAAATTCTCTGGCGCTGCTGCTGACCTGCTCAACGCAAACATCATTGCCCGAGACCTGGGCCTCAAAGAACAGTCGCAGGTTGAAGACGTGACACCTGATAAGGGAGATCGCGGCAAGCGGCTTTCCCGAATTCAGGAGCTTTTACGTGGCAAACGCAGCGACGATTGACATCGATGAGCTAACAGAAGACGAGCAGATAGAATTACTCGAATTGCTGGAAGAAGAAGATAACTACCGCAAAACCCACCTGCTTTACGAGTTCACTCCATACAGCAGGCAAAGAGAATTTACCGATGCAGGGCATGATTACCCCGAGCGATGCTTTATGGCTGGCAACCAGTTGGGTAAATCTTATACCGGTGGTGCTGAGGTGGCCTGTCATCTCACCGGGCGCTATCCCGGCACTAAAGGATATCCAGATGACGGTAAATACGGCGAGGACTGGAAAGGTAAGCGCTTCTATGAGCCGGTTGTGTTCTGGGTCGGTGGTGAGACTAACGAGACAGTAACGAAGACCACACAGCGCATTCTGTGTGGTCGTATCGAAGAGAATGATGAACCCGGCTACGGATCAATCCCGAAAGAGGACATCATTAGTTGGAAGAAGTCACCATTCTTCCCGAACCTTGTCGATCACCTGCTTGTCAGGCACCACACTGCCGATGGTGTTGAAGATGGCATGTCTATCTGCTACTTCAAGCCGTACTCACAAGGTCGCGCCCGTTGGCAAGGTGACACCATCCATGGGGTGTGGTTCGACGAAGAGCCGCCGTATGGCATTTATGGCGAAGGTCTCACGCGAACTAACAAGCACGGGCAATTCTCAATCCTGACATTCACCCCCTTGATGGGTATGTCTGACGTTGTAATCAAGTTCCTCAAAAATCCCAGCAAGGCGCAGAAGGTGGTCAACATGACCATTTATGACGCTGAACATTATTCTGATGAGCTGCGAGAGCAAATCATTGCTGGCTATCCAGAGCATGAGCGTGAAGCTCGTGCGCGTGGCATCCCGACGATGGGTAGCGGTCGCATCTTCCAGATACCGGAAGAGACGATTAAGTGCCAGCCGTTTGGATGCCCTGATCATTTCTATGTTATCGACGCGATGGATTTCGGATGGGATCACCCGCAAGCACAGATTCAACTCTGGTGGGACAAGGACGCGGACACAATATATGTCGCTCGCGTGTGGAAAGACAAAGAGAAAACAGCGGTTCAGGCATGGGGCGCTGTCAAATCATGGGCAAGTAAAATTCCCACGGCGTGGCCTCACGATGGCAATCAGCATGAGAAGGGCGGCGGTGAGCAACTTAAAGCTCAATATGCTGATGCTGGTTTCATGATGCTGCCTGAGCATGCAACGTGGCCCGATGGTGGTAACGCCGTTGAGCCAGGAATCACTGAACTGCGTGACATGATGCTCGATGGTAGGTTCAAAGTGTTCAATACCTGCGAGCCATTCTTTGAAGAGTTCCGCCTCTATCACCGCGATGAAAATGGAAAGATAGTCAAAATCAACGATGACGTTCTGTCTGCCGTTCGCTACGGCTACATGATGCGTCGCTTTGCCAGGTTGATGCGCGACATCAGGAAGCCAAAAGAAAAGAAAATCCCAGCACCGATTAAACCAGTTTCCCGAGGAAGATAATGGCTGATAACGAAAGCAGGCTGGAGAGCATTCTGTGTCGCTTTGACGCAGACTGGACAGCCGGAGATGAAGCCAGAACCGAGGCGAAGAATGACCTGTTTTTCTCTCGCGTCTCTCAGTGGGACGACTGGCTAACGCAGTACACAAGCTTGCAGTACCGCGGGCAGTTCGACGTTGTGCGACCAGTAGTGCGCAAGTTGGTCGCAGAGATGCGTCAGAACCCTATCGACGTGCTGTATCGGCCGAAGGATGGAGCCAAGCCAGACGCAGCAGACACGCTGATGGGCATGTACCGCACTGACATGAGACATAACTCAGCAAAGATAGCGGTAAACGTCGCTGTGCGTGAGCAAGTAGAGGCTGGTGTAGGGGCGTGGCGCATCGTCACTGAGTACGAAGACCAGGACCCGACCAGTAACAACCAGATTATCCGGCGCGAACCCATTCACTCAGCCTGCTCATGTGTCATCTGGGACAGCAACAGCAAGCAGATGGACAAGAGCGACGCACGTCACTGCACTGTCATCCATTCGATGAGCCGTAACGGCTGGGATGATTTCGCAGAAGAGCACGACCTGGATGCAAGCAATCAGCCTGGCTTTCAGAGTCCCAATGATTGGGTATTTCCCTGGCTGACGCAGGACACCATTCACATCGCTGAATTCTATGAGGTGGTGGAAAAGAAAGAGACAGCATTCATCTATCAGGATCCGCTAACAGGCGAGCCCGTCAGTTACTTCAGGCAAGATATCAAGGATGTTATCGACGAGCTTGCAGAGCGCGGCATGGTGAAGATTGCAGAGCGCAAGATTAAGCGCA
>NZ_JAHWCO010000345.1:0-1556 GCF_020054415.1 Candidatus Symbiopectobacterium sp.
GCGCGCTGGGTTTTACCGTGGTTGTGCTGGACAGCAAAAATATGGAGGGTATTCAATGAAACTGGATAACGCACGGGTGCTGACCTTCAGACACCCCAATATGGGCGAGGTCGTCGCCATCACCAACGGCGGCGAGAGTATAGACGATGCACGCTATCTGGTCAGTCTGGGCAGACAGCCTAACGAGGACTGGGAAACGCAGACGCTCAGGGCGGTGATTGGGTATATGGCGGAAGACAACAGGCGGCTGCGCAAACAGGTTAGCCGCCTGACGCAGGAAGGGGGGTAAAATCAAAGCAGTTTAATTACCACCGTGACAATGGTTGATGCCAGACCGGCGATAGCGAGAATCACAGCACTCAGTTTTATCAATAATCCATTTGCAGTATGTTCAACATCTTTACGGAGTAAGGTTATCTGAGCTTCAGTTTTCTCGAAGCGAGCCTGCATCTGAGCTTCGTTCTTCTCGAAGCGAGCTTCCATGTCCTTACGGACATCGGCTATCTCTGCGGATAGGTCCTTACGGACATCAGCGATATCGCGCTTTACCTCGGCAATATCAGCCTTTGTAGCCACATCCGCCACCTCATGAGACTTGCGTACAACGAGCGAGATCGCCCGCGCCTGCTCTCTGGAAATGCCAGCAGTCTCAAGCTCTTCCGATGCCTGCAATGTATCAAATGCAACTTGGCCCATGGGAAATCCTCCTGCGTTAAGCCAAGTGTAAGCGATCTGACCGCCAATCTGCAAAATTTTGCAAGTTATCCCTCTGATAACCACATCCGTTTAATATGGAGACATTGCTATGAGCAAAACTATCGCTATCCAGAATACCCAATTGCCCGTTATCGAATATCAGGGCCAGCGCGTGATTACAACCGAGCTACTAGCTCAAGGGTACGGGACGGATTCTGCGCGAATTCGTCAGAATTTTAACCGCAATAAAGAGCGTTTTACTCAAGGAAAGCACTATTTCACCCTCGAAGGTAAAGGATTACAACAACTTAAGAACTGCGTATCTTTTAGCGACGCGGTTAATAAACATACAACTAGCCTCACCCTCTGGAGTGAGCGAGGGGCCTCCCGTCACGCCAAGATGCTGGAGACCGACCAGGCGTGGGAATGGTATGAGGCACTGGAAGATAACTACTTCCGCTTACGCGAACAAAAATCCCCTGTGGATCTTGGCCTACCAAACTTCCTCGACCCGGCAGAAGCGGCGATCGCATGGGGCAAGGAGCGCAAGGCTGTTCAGTTGATTACTTTCGAGCGCGATGAAGCTGTACGCACCAAAGCGCAGATCAGCGAAAAACGGGAAGCCACCGCCTGCCAGCGTAATGCTGTTTACCAGCGCATCGCAAACAGGGCAATAAAAGAACGCGATGAAATGGCAGCTTTGCTGGGTGCCAGTAAACACTATGCGTCAGTACGCTCAGTGTGGCGCGCCACAGGTAACTGGTACAGCTACCGCCAACTCACCACATGGCAGGACGAACATGACGCGATGGAATCCTACTACTGGGATGAGTCCACGGATGCACGAATTTTATGCTACC
>NZ_JAHWCO010000265.1:0-2907 GCF_020054415.1 Candidatus Symbiopectobacterium sp.
CGCTGGCGTTGCTGTTCGTCAGCGCTGCCAGCCGTTCTTTTACGCTACCCATAATGGGCTGGATCTCGATATTGCGCAGATGACTCCATTTGTTGGCTTCATCCGGCCACGTTGAGCGTGCCACGCGCAGCGGCGCAAGAAACAACACCGGTTGGGTTTCGGCTCCGCACATAAAGAGATCTTCCAGCGTAGTCAGTGTGGCAACTGTTTTACCCATACCCATGCCAGCCCACACGTTGCAGCGCGGATTATTAATAAGGAAACTGGTGATTAATTCCTGATATGGCCGTGGGGTGTATGGTTTTGTCATTTTCAGCCTCAGAATAGTTTCGCTATATCCACGTCGTAGACTTCCAGCCATGCTTCACGGGGGTAGCATAAAATTCGTGCATCCGTGGACTCATCCCAGTAGTAGGATTCCATCGCATCATGTTCGTCCTGCCATGTGGTGAGTTGGCGGTAGCTGTACCAGTTACCTGTGGCGCGCCACACTGACCGGACGGAAGCATAGTCTTTGCTGGCACCCAGCAAAGCCGCCATTTCTTCGCGTTCTTTTATCGCCTTATTGGCGATGCGCTGGTAAACAGCATTACGCTGGCAGGCGGTGGCTTCCCGTTTTTCACTGATTTGCGCTTTGGTGCGTACAGCTTCATCGCGTTCATCGGTGAGTAATTCATTTTTCTTTGCAAGTTCGGCGGCGAGCATTAATGCTTCTGAGAAGGTTTGAGGTACCGGATATTTCAGGTGAGCATTTTCCAGTTCCTGCCAGCGGTCTACTAATCTGGCGGTAAATTCGGGAGATAGTTGAGCGACAACGATGATGCTGTCACGCTTACCTTGTTCACCCTCAAAATGGTAAGCCTCCGTAAAACGGTTGGGACTATTCGATTGTTTATTCTCAACTTTCCCCATTGGGGGAAGTTGAATTACTCCCTTCTCCGCCAGTCTTTCAATAGACTGTTTAACTTTGTCGTGACGACTACCAACCAATTCCGTGATGTCGAGGCTGGACATAGAAATTTGAGTAATGGTTAAATTTTGCATGTTAAAGCTCCTCACAAGTGAATGTGATTAATGAAGCCCCGGCGCGATCCCGGGGCGGAATGACTGGATTAGTGGCGCGTCAGGAAGTGTTTAACGTCGTCTTCGTGCCAGTGGTCAAGGCGATCGGCAATGCCCCGTTGCTGCTGGCGGTGGCAGCGCTCGAAAAGCTGCTTCATTTCAGCAAGTACGGTGTTCGCATCTTCACGCTTGCGCAGAATGCGTTTGAGGGTTTGCTTTTCCGCTTCGTGGATGGTTTCACGCAGGGTTTCGGTGACGTAGTAAATACGGCGGCACTCTTTGGCCAGCAGAGGGATGTGCTGCACTTCAAAGGGCATCGGCGACGGGGTGCCGGTCACATCGCGCAGGGCATAATAAACGGCATTGGTCCATGCCTGCTCAAACCGAAAGCCGCGAGTAATGCACCAGACCAAGCGAGCAAGGTTACGGGTATCTGTGTTCGTAAAACGCTCAGGGGCTTCGTGCTGGTAGACGGGGTGGTGTTGGCCCACTTCGCGGTCGAGAATATCCAGCACCCATTTGCGAAACTCTTTGGCGATTGGCGTATTGGCGAACATCGCAATCAGGTGAGCGCCGCGTAGGGAGAAGATGCGGTTATTCATCTCAACCGTACCAGTCTTTCTAACGACCCTCAGATTGAGTGTCGTTGACATCTGAGCCGTAAACTCATCGAGGTTTCGAGTATAAATTTGGGTTATGGCGTCAGTTTTCTTGTACTGTAATGCCTTGGCAAGTTCGGCGGAAGTGAACCAGAGTTCGCTGTTATGTTCGACAACGTCGAGAACTCTGGATTTAAAAACGAGTTGAGTAGTCATTATTACGTCCTCATTGATTTATGAACCCTAGTTTCAGTAGGGCGGTCGGGCACTTGAAACCCGCAATGAGACGGCCTGTAGTTTTTCCTGATAAATCAGGTGTTTTATATACTACACGCTGCCCGACCATAATCTATGGACGTAAAAAAGCCGCAAGACTGTCGGGTGCGGATATCCGCTCATTGAGGTGGTTTCAAGCACCTAAGAGCGAATATAATGACTAGCGACAACTGATGTCAAATTGAACTTGCAAAATTTTGCGGATTAGTGGCCAGATCGCTTACACTCAGCTTAAAATCAGAGGAGTTACTTATGGGTCAAGTTGCGTTCGATACATTGAAATTCGTTGAAACGCTGGAAACTGCTGGCTTGCCTAAAGATCAGGCTAAGGCAATTTCTCTGGCTGTGCGCGAGTCTCACGAAGCCGTAGATGTTGCTACTAAGCGCGATCTTGACGATGCCAAAAAAGACGTTTTATCTGAAGTTACAGCCGTCAAGCGTGACCTTGAGGACGTGCGTAAAGAAATTGACGCCAGATTTGATAAGGTCGATGCTCGGTTCGAGAAGCACGAAGCTCAGATGCAGGCTCGCTTCGAGAAAACTGAAGCTCAGATAGCCTTACTCCGTAAAGATGTTGAACATACTGCAAATGGATTATTAATAAAACTGAGTGCTGTGATTCTCGCTATCGCCGGTCTGGCATCAACCATTGTCACGGTGGTAATTAAACTGCTTTGATTTTACCCCCCCTTCCTGCGTCAGGCGGCTAACCTGTTTGCGCAGCCGCCTGTTGTCTTCCGCCATATACCCAATCACCGCCCTGAGCGTCTGCGTTTCCCAGTCCTCGTTAGGCTGTCTGCCCAGACTGACCAGATAGCGGGCATCATCGATACTCTCGCCGCCGTTGGTGATGGCGACGACCTCGCCCATATTGGGGTGTCTGAAGGTCAGCACCCGTGCGTTATCCAGTTTCATTGAATACCCTCCATATTTTTGCTGTCCAGCACAACCACGGTAAAACCCAGCGCGC